>CABGHG010000159.1 GCA_902158735.1 Candidatus Methanolliviera sp. GoM_oil | reverse complement strand
CCACAGATCATCCCAAGCAAGACTATAACTACGATGGCGTCTCTTGCCAAATTCACCCAAAAGCCGTCCTCTTTTTCCAATCTCTCCTTGGTATTTTTCATTAGAACAAATGCTTTTTATACAGTTTCTAAATATATATCTTTTGATGAACGACGAAGAGATCGTCGGGCTCGCGATGAAAAATGGTTTTCTGATCGATAGAGATGCCGTAAATATCATAAAAAATTTTTCAGATAAGAGAGAGATAGATCAAGTGATAAAGAGGGCTGGTAAATTTCTTAAAGATTCTGATGTCGTTATAACACCAGATCACATTAATGATGTCTGTGAATTAGAAAATAAGACCGATTTAAGGATTAGATATGATACTAACGTCTGCAAGGGAGAATACGAAGAATTTACGGATATGTTCATCGATAGATACAGACGTCTGGGAAAGATCCTTAAGAGAAGATTGCCGGCAAGCGCGATAAAAAATGTGAAGAAGAGGGGTGGCGGATCCGACATATTTGTCGTGGGGATGGTCTCAAATATCCAAAAGACGAGAAACGGGCACAAAATTGTGGAGATAGAGGATGAGACAGATTTGATGAGCGTTCTCCTGCCAAAAGGTTCTGACGTCATAAAAGAGGATCTCTTATTGGATGAGGTGATAGGTGTAAAGGGTTCTATCAAAGGAGGTCAGAGAAATATTTTGATCGCAGATACAATATTCAGACCGGATCTTCCCATTAATAGAGAGAGATTGAGATCACACGGAAAGATAGGATTGACATCAGATCTTCACGTCGGCAGTGTGACGTTCAAAGAGGATAGTTGGAAGAGATTTGTGAGATTCCTGCAGAGGGATGAAGAGGTCGCGGGAGATTTGGATTGCATAATCGTGGCGGGAGATGTAGTGGATGGGATAGGGATTTATCCGAACCAGGAGAGAGAGCTTTCCATAAAAAATATCTTTGATCAATATAGAGAGGTGGCGAATTTGATGGAAGATATACCATCGGACATTAAAGTCGTAATATCGCCAGGAAATCATGATGCGGTTAGACAGGCTGAGCCTCAGCCTCCTTTTCCGGAGAAGATAAGAGATTTTTTCCCAGAAAGATTCAAATTCGTCGGAAATCCCTGTTATATAGAGATAAACGGTGTGAATGTACTATCATATCACGGAAGATCTCTGGATGACATCATACAGAATATCCCTGGATCGAGCTACAATGATCCCGTTTCGGCGATGACACAGCTCTTAAAGAGGAGGCATCTATCTCCGATATATGGTGGCAGGGTCGCGATGTCTCCCGGGGAGAAAGATCTTCTTCTCATGGAGGATGTTCCGGATATATTTCACTGTGGCCATGTTCACACACTTGGCATTGGAAGATACAGTGGTACTCTAATCGTTAATTCCGCCGGTTGGCAGGAGCAAACGTCTTTTCAGAGAGAAAGAAATATTGAGCCAGACGTGGCAAAATTTCCCGTGATCGACCTTGAGAGTATGGGGATCAAAATCTTAGATTTTGGAGGATGATGAAATCAGATGATTATTTCTCATCTATGGAAGATGAGCTTGATGAAGCGGTTAGAATAGCGAAAAAGGCGAGAGAGAGAGGTTACGATCCGTCTTATGACGTAGAGATAGATGTAGCAAAGGATTTGGCAGATCGGGTAGAATCTTTAATTGGGCTGAAAGGACTCTCGGAGAGAATAAGGACACTCGGAGAGAAGATGTCCAGAGAAGAGGTAGCATTCAGGATCGGCGAAGAACTATCGGAAGAATTCCATTCAGAAAAAGGGATAGAGATAGCGGTTAGAACTGCCGTTGCCATACTGACGGAGGGTGTCGTCGCCGCGCCGATAGATGGAATTTCTGGTATAAAAATTGAGAGGAATGATAATGGTACCAATTATCTGCGTATCTATTATGCTGGACCCATAAGGAGCGCTGGTGGATCTGCTCAGGCGTTATCCGTCCTGGTAGCTGATTATATAAGGAGAAAAGTGGGCATAAACAGATACATACCGAGGGAAGAGGAGATAAAGCGGTGTTTGGAGGAGATATCTCTTTACAAAAGGATTGCACACCTTCAACGCACACCTTCTCCCGAAGATGTTGAGACGATCATCCGAAACTGCCCTGTCTGTATTGATGGAGAGCCAACGGAAGAGGAGGAAGTCTCCTCAAACCGGGATCTTGGAAGGATCAAAGATAATAGAATACGTGGAGGAATGGTCCTCGTCATTTCTGAAGGGGTATCTCTAAAAGCTCCAAAAATAAAAAAATATGTGGAAAAACTTAATTTGGATGGGTGGGGATGGTTAGACAGATTAGTTGGAAAGGGATCAAATAAAAAAGAGAATGCGAATAAAAGCACTTTCTTGGATGATATAATAGCTGGAAGACCCGTTTTCTCTCATCCATTGGCAAAAGGGGGCTTTCGTTTGAGATATGGAAGGGGAAGAAATTCTGGATTTGCAACCGCCGGAATAAATCCCACAACGATGCTCATCTTTGGAGAAACCCTTGCACCTGGGACGCAGATGAAGATGGATGTGCCAGGAAAGGCTGCAGGAGTTGTCCCCGTGGACTCTATCGAGGGGCCAACGGTTAGACTTCTAAACGGAGACGTTGTCAGATTGGACACCTATGATGATCTGATTTCTAAAGGTTTAGACAGAAAGAATATCTTGGATCAGATCGATACCATCTTGGATGTTGGGGAGATCCTGATAAACTTTGGAGATTTCTTGGAGAACAACCGACCTCTTCTGCCTTCTTCTTATTGTATCGAATGGTGGCTTTTGGAGTTGGAGAATGCAACTATGGAAGATCTTCAAATGAAAGATTATCTCAAGATAAGTGGAAGATACGCATTAGAACTATCCAGAAGGTATAATATTCCACTGCACCCAAATTTTACCTATCTCTGGCACGATATAGAAGAGGATGAATATAAAAAACTCGTGGAGACCGTGAAGGAATTTGGGCATCTCGATAAAGATCGAGACATTATGATCATCTCAAATTTGGAGATAAAAGGCATCCTTGAAGAGCTGCTTTTAGAACATAAGATAAGAGATGGAAAGATAATAATTGAAGATGCGCTCCCATTTTTGGCGTGTCTGGGTTTAGATGATAAATTAGATGATTGTAAATCGAAGATCTGCAAGGGAGAAAAAGATGTTCTAGAGATCATAAAAGAGAGAAGTGGGCTGGTCGTGAGAAAAAAGGCTCCATCCAGGATTGGTGGAAGAATGGGTAGGCCTGAAAAGTCAAAAGAGAGAAAGATGAGCCCTCCTGCACATGTACTCTTTCCCGTTGGGAGAGAGAGCAACAGACGATCCATACAAAAGGCTATTGATCTATCTAAAGATAAAAATGGAAGAATAAGAGTCAAGATGGGGATGAGACGCTGCAAAAGATGTGGAAAGAAGACAGTATCTATCTTCTGCGATTGTGGAGGAGATACAGAAGCGATAAAAAAGGATGACGTAACTGAAACCGAGGTGAATATAAAA
>CABGHG010000158.1 GCA_902158735.1 Candidatus Methanolliviera sp. GoM_oil | reverse complement strand
GTATATCCATTCGATCAGTTCCTGATATGAAATCTCGCTATTGGCTATTTTAAGCGATATATAGACCAACCCGCCCAGCGGCGTGTTGAGTCTGAAATTGTTTTGCTTCATGAACAATTTCATGGTTTCTGTAGCGGTTCTTTTATTCCCGTCAATGAATGAGTGGCTCTGGATGATTTCATACCAGAAGATCGCAGATATGGTTGCGATTTGTCGTCTATAGTCTTTCTTCGGGGTTTTTGACTCTATCTTTGCTATGAGAAAATCTATTGAGCCGGGATTCAAAATTGCACCGCCAAGTTTTCTGTTTATGGCAACTATGTCATCCGAGGATGGTATTATGATTTCAGCCATGCTTCTCCTTCCATCTCTTGAAATCTCTTTTTGAGGTCTGGCAAATCATCTATTACAACCCGCCACACCCTCAAAAGATTCACGCCAGCATATCCATGTATAAGCACATCCCGCATTCCTGCAATCTTTCTCCACGGGATGTCTGGATATTGTTCTCTGAACTCCTCTGGTATATTCTTTATCGCCCCGCCTACGATCTCAAGACGTCTTATAACTGCATCCTGGATCTGGGTATTTTCATAGAACTCCCCCTCACCGACTCCTTCTGTGTACTCCTCTATCTTATCGATGCATTCCAGTACATCGTCGATATAAACCCGCACACCCTTTTTCACAGAATCACCACCTGCTCTTTGAGGATTCTCTCCATAATAGATGGCTTGATGGCGCAGTACTCTACTAAGTCTACTTTTCTTCCAAGCCCATCTTCAATCTCCAGTTTGATCCCGACGAAGTCCAGTAAGCTGATATCCTTTTCAATCTCTACCAGTATGTCGATGTCACTGTCTTCTTTCATCTCCCCTCTCACTATGGATCCGAATAATCCACCTCTCTTTACGCCGTGCTTTCTAAGCACTTTTACGATCTTATCTTTCACTTCTTCGATCTGGTCGGTCATGGTTATCCTCTATCGGCATGATCCATAGATGTGATTTATTTTCTTGAGATATAGTGCCGAATTGCGGTGTCTGATTGAAACAATGGATGGGATTCGGAGCATCGCCGAAGGCACTGCCATGACGATTGTATACAGACACCAGGTAACATGCATATCACTCCCCAAAATTAAAAATCAAATAAACTTCTTTGGAGATTATCCTGTTCATCACCTCCCGAAACAAACCAATCCAGTTTTGTGGCATCGCCACTTAGGACATCGAATGCATACTTTACAGCATCGCCCGTGTGATTTTCTATTCTATTCTTTATAAGATCCACTGCTTGCAGCCACGGATTGCCTCCTTTTGTCTTCCGTGTTGCGAAAATTAGATGATAATAAAATCCACCCCTCCTTTTTTCTTTTATACGGATATTTATAACTATATCTCGATATTCACGAAGTTTATCTTCATAGCATCTAAGAAAATCATCTCCGGATTTAGCGGTTTTCCATGAATCATCTCCATAAAATTTATTTAAACGATCAGGATAGTCTCGGGTCCTAACGATCAGCGCAGTTTGAAATGTAAATATCAAATCTCCAGGATATTTTAAAATCTTTTCCATTGTTGCCCAATCAACATCCAACCCCTGACAATCGATGAATGCAAGATGATGCGATCTTCTTTTTTTCAAATGCGCTTCAACAATTTTATCGACTGCAGCATTGCAATTTTCATGATAAACTTCAAACCGATTTTTGTCAATCACGGTTTTTAAGCGATCTTCAAGTGCTTTTGATCTTTCTGGAATTCCTTCAACAAAGAATAGTTTGGTAAACGGTCTATGTGACGCGGTGGCTGCAATCAATGGCGAACCAATAATTCTATGTCCCGTATCTCTAATTCGATTGATGCCTGAACCTGCTAATAAGTCCACATAAACCATAGAATCAAAATGCTTAGGAATCTGTTTGGGAATTATTTTAGTATATACATCAAGATATAACAATAAAACAATTAGTTTTAACGGTGCCCATGCCCCCACCTCATAGTAAACACCTTCATGTAAGTTAGAAAGTTCCTCTGCTTCCTTTAATAAACTATCGAGTTTTCCCTCTAACCATGGCTTTTCGATTGTCATTTACACCACACAATTACACTTTATCTTTTTATAATCCATGCTAAGTCGATTCCACATATCCACAGTCTCCTTGCATAAGGCAACCTTTTGATAATCATAACCATCTTTCAGGTAATCTATGATCCTTTTATACATCGCATACCTCGTATCAGTATCTATCTTTTTACCCCAGTTTGATCTTTCCGATAGAAATTTAACCCATGACCGATCCTTGGAATTATTTATTGTACTCTGAAGCCCTCTGAGCGATCCAAGTGTTATCCTTTCTGGCACGAAACTCCCGAATATTCTATCTACCAGATCCACATAATGTTCCTCCCATTCAAAGACCGGAACCATTGGATCTATTCTTATCCTCACCTCATAGCCAGCATCCGCAACTTGTTTTGCCGCTTTGATTCTATCCTCTACTTCCGGTGCTTTTTCCCACTTCGCAGCCACTGGCAGAGCATTCATGCTAAAACTTAGTATTACGGTGTCGTGTTTACCAATCTTCAGTAAATTTCCGATATTAGTTGACTTTGTCAGAAATAAAATTTTGTGTTTGCTCTGTTTTTCAAAAGTAGGTATTATAAATTTTGAAAATGGGTTATCAGTATTTTCTGACAACAACGAGTCTGCAAGTTCGCCTGTATTGAGTATCTCCGGCTGTGATCCATTACTGAGGAATGTTTCTACGTGTTTTGCGATTTTATCGTAATCTTTTATTCTTGGCTGCTTGCCTGTAAACCTGAACGTCCCCTGTAGATAGCACCATGCGCAGTTATACGGGCAGCCGTTCGCCCACTTCAATTCGAGAAAGTGCGGGCATACCACATCGGTAGGTTCTTCTGGTACTGGCGTTTTATCGAAGCGGGTTATGATTGAACCATCGGCTATTTTATGGACCAATTCCCTGGTTGATCCATCCAGCAGGGTGTATTTTGCGTATTTTACTCTTGGCATTTCAATCACTTGATCCGCGTCTCACTCAAATATATCAGTGTCTGTATGTTTAACACTTCTCCATGAGCAGAGTGAAAGTGATTCACCCCACCACCACAACCTCACGCTCCAATATATTCCTCAGGGTTCTCCTCAAACGCCTTCTTGCACCCTGGTGCACAGAAGTAGTATGTCTCGCCCTTATGCTCGGTTGTGAACTTCGCAGTCTTCTTGTCGACTTCCATCTTACATACCGGATCAATCGCCATCATTTTTCACTTCCTTTCGGTTCTTTTCTTTGCTGGCGGCACATACCCCTTGAGCATCAGAGACAGAGTCACCACCGTCACAGAACTCATAGCCATCGCAAGCCCTGCGAGCTCTGGCCTGAACGTAATTCCAAACGGGTAGAGTATCCCTGCCGCAACAGGGATGAGCGCCGTATTGTAGGCAAAAGCCCAGAATATGTTCAGCTTGATCCTTGACATCACCTTCCGCCCCAGTTGCACCGCTGAAACCGCGTCCATGAGATCGTCTTTCATA
>CABGHG010000157.1 GCA_902158735.1 Candidatus Methanolliviera sp. GoM_oil | reverse complement strand
TTTCTAATCTCAAAAAGTTTTTTAGCCATCTCTCTTAAGTCCAACTCTCTCTCATCTTTTACTGTTGATCTATCTACAAATTGAAGATTTGATAAAAATCTTTGATTTTTGATGATCTCGACCTTATCAACCCACTCCTTCGGTATTCCTTTTAATCCTCCCTCTGCCCCTAGGATACTCCCTGCAATAGCCGCCATCGTGTCTGTATCTCCACCTAAGGATACGAGATCAATCAACGTCTCTTTGAAATTCTTTCTCTCCTTTAAAGACGCCATCACGAGTGGTACAGTATCTATCGTCTCGATGGAATAGCAAAACTCCCTTGCGATCTCTTCTAAACCTCTCTCGTCTCTCAAAACCTCATCCAATCGCTTCCTTAACCTATATCCACTTCTCACGTGAACACCGTATCTCTCTCCGATCTCGGCGGCATTCAACGCGTTCTCAATTATCTTCTCCCTTGGATATCCGTCCAATGCCGTTGAAACAGCCTCTGCCACCGCACAAGCACCGGAGATTGCTACATCCGTTCCATGTGTGACAGAAGAAGAAAGATAGACGCTTTCACAAATTTTTTCTATGTTATCGCTCTCAAAGATCCAGCCAATCGGTGGCGCCCTCATCGCTGCACCGTTTGTTGTCCCCTCTTTTGAGATGTAGTCTATATTCTTTTCGAGGTGAGAGATGGCAGAAGACGTCGTAGGACCCATTCTCACGATAAAAGATCTGTTTTTAAATATTGACCTCGCAATATCATTTCTATCTACCCTTTTTTTCTCGATCAAAGAAGATGCAACGATCAAAGAGAGTATCGAGTCATCTGTGAGTTTCATCCCCCCCAGATTGACCCTATCTCTTATTATTTCCTCTCTATTTAATCCCTCGAACGGTTCTCCGAGCGCATCTCCAATCAGAAGGCCATATATAGATGCTAATATCCTCTCTTCGTTCAATCTAACAGGATTCCCTCCATCTCATCCTTTTCGAGCTCTTCAATTGTGGGTATTCCAGAGATTTCTGCTGCCCTCTCGGTCAAAGAAGCCAAATCTTTCCTGTTAATCTCATCTAATTTGAACTTTCTTGCACCTGCCATAAGCTGTTTGAGCCCCGTTCCCATCTTGTCCACGAGGTATGTGTAAAATCCGATCGCGCCGTATGGTATCTTAGCGTAATCTTCTCCATATCTTCTCTTAAGCGTGTCCATACATATAAAGAACTGTTCGGGTTCGTTCCCATAATTATCCACAAAAGTCCTTTGAAGTTCTCCCTTCCTTGCCTTTTCTGCGAAGTGTCTAGCCTTCATGACAGCCGTGATGGGTGCCCTCGCCATAGCAACCGTCTTCACATAGGTGGTTCATCACCGAAGTTGCCCATAGCGATCGATTTGAATACCTGTGTCTCGTCTGTGAATCCTCCTGCGATCGCGACGTCGGGGATATGTCTCCCGTGATCTTTCAAAATTCTCAGGCATCTCAAGACCTGCGCCTGAAGCCAAACCGTCGGCGTCGAACACTCTTGCATCATTGGAATTGGGCTCATTCCAGTTCCACCCCCAGCACCGTCGAACGTTATTGCATCTATCTTCGCATCTGACGCATATCTAAGCGTAGCTGCAACGACCGCGGGCCTATATGCACCCGTCTTCATGAAGACTTTTTTAGCCCCTTTCTCTCTCAACCGCTCTATATTTTCTACAAATCCTTCTCTATTTGGCATTCCAACTCTGCTGTGCCTTTCAAATCTTTTGAATACCCCATCTTTAAATTTTTTTTGGATGTTTTTATCTTCTGGATCGGGCAATACGATGTATCCTCTTTTTTTGAGCATTATCGCCTTATCTAAATCATCTATCATCACCTCTCCACCTATCGCCTTTGCTCCCTGCCCCCATTTCCGCTCTATCACGTTCACCTCAAGTTTGGATATCGCGTATTCGTCAACTCCGAACCTCTCGTCCTCCACGTTCGTCTGAACAACGATCTCTCCATGCTTTCCGTCCCAAAGCTCACGGTACATATCTATTCTATATTTTAGATCCTCTGAATAGGTTACCTTTCCGTTCTCAAACTTAGATTTGGGATCCATCCCGCAGACGTTCTCCCCGACGGTGATTATCGTCCCGCTAATTGCACCTCCGATCGCCAGACCGTCCCAGTTTCTCTTTGCCACCGCAGTTGATCCGAGTCCAGCCACAATAGCAGGAATATTTAGTGGAACACCTCCGAATCTCGTGGTTATATCCGCGTTTGGGAATATAGCCTTATCTTCGTCTGCTTCTATCCCTTTAGCTCCGAAGACGGTCGTCATTATCTGAAAGTCGCTCCAATCGATGGTATAGTCTTTGTTGGATGCGGCCGTGCTCTCCCCAAAATATTCTGGGGATGGATAGAGTATTTCTCTTCCTCTTAAAGCTGACTTTCCGACCTCACACAGTATGTCACAATCTTCTATACATATCGCGCACATTCCGCTCAGCGGAGATACATCTCGAACCCTAGTCCTCGTCTCATTTGTAGATCTTCTATTCATAAAATTCTCTGGCATATTTTCACCTTGCAACTAAATTTTAGACATCCTTTTTTTTTACCTTCTTAAATAACTTATGAAAAATTCATAACTTTTATAAAATAGTAGGTGAATTTTAAGGATGCGAGGTTACAATGTGCCCAATGAGAATAACTGCAGCGATCGACGAAAGAACGGCTAATCTGCTCGAGGAAATGAGAGAGGAGATGAATATCTCCCAGAGTGAATTGATGAGGCGTGCAATTCAATTTTATCATGAAAATAAGGATTTATTGGATCTCGATAGAGATAAATTTCGAGAGCGTATAGAGATGCTCTCGAGCGGAGAGCACATCATATTGGACGTCGATCACTGGCTTCTATTTCTTAAATTTATAGAAACACATCAAGATAAGGAAGATTTCTGGAAACAGCACGAGAAGATAGCCATATCTCACGCGGAACAACTTTCGAATAATATTAAAACGGCGAAGGACCTCTTTGAGAGGTTAGAATTCTGCAACTTCTTTAGATTAATCGAGAATACCGAGGGAGATTTTACGCTTGTTCTGTCCTCTGAAACTCCAAGGAAGTTCGTTAAAATTTTTATTGAGTCATTCTTGAGTTCTATAGGACTAAATGTCGAGATAAAAGAAGATATAGGAAAACTCAGGGTGAAATTACTGTAAGAGGGATCTTCCACTCTCGCAGAGATCAGAGAACTTAGGTTTGGCGAATTACCCTCTCACATATTTTATGAAAAATTCTTAACCACATTTATAAAGAAGCGATTATGGGATGAAAAAAGATTGATAAAATAGAGGAAGGAACTATAAAAGGGATTCACGAGGAGGAAAAATTGCAGAAGATCGCTTGTAAGAAGGATATATCCGGTTGTGCAGTTAGCGGGATTTTGAACACGAACGGAAAGAAGATCGATGGTAGATATATAATAAGATCGATAGCAAACATGCACGATCGCTCAAACGGTTTGGGCGGAGGATTTGCCGCATACGGCATCTATCCAAGTTATAAAGAATATTATGCGTTTCATCTGATGTTTGACGATTCTTACGCTCGGGAAAGATGCGAGGAATTTCTTGATAAAAACTTCTTGATTGAAAGGGAAGG
>CABGHG010000156.1 GCA_902158735.1 Candidatus Methanolliviera sp. GoM_oil | reverse complement strand
TTTTCCACTCCTTCGCTCAAAGCATCTTTCAGTATTTTCACAACGAGCGTCTTCCCACAACCCGTTACTCCATAGAGTGACAAATCCGAGCAATATTTCTGGAATCTTGTTGGCAAGAAGTGTTCCAGTAGGTGTTCTATCTCCTGCTTTCTGTGTGAAATATTGTTGGGAAGAAAGTTCGGGGAAAACACCTCGTCATTCAGTACAACCTTTTTTACGCCACTTTTCTTTGTTTTAGATAGGTATTCTTTTTCCTTCTTGCTTATGCTCTTAGATAGGGTGCTGGTTGATATATCATCACTCATTTTGTCATACCCAGTTACAACATTCAAAAAAGGTATAAAAAGATTTTGTTTTTTATTGAATATTGTAAAATAACTGTTCTTTTTTGGGTGTGTTCGCGTGTGTTGAATGTTGTAAAGATGTATCTAACTAGTAGATAGCATTAGTCATTATTGTATGTTATGTTTATTCTTAACAATTTCGTAGATCTACCTCTTGGTTTTACCGTTACAACATTCAACCCACACAGACACACGCAGTCAAAACCGATCGTATACCTTCTCGCCAAAAATGCTTTTTTTGAACGTTCTTTCTACCTCGAGCATAGGGGGGATGAAACGGTTCAAAAATACCATTGGACGACAAAACTTTTTAAACCGCCTTAACAAGATCACGACGCCTTTTAATCTTAGATTTTACAAAAGATAGAGATTGTAAAATCTAACCGGAGTGTCCTGTATCTATTCTAATCTTCCAGCATGATTTGGCAATGTTTCTTAGATAGTCATTTTAGGACATTCTCAGTGGCACAATTTGACCCCATTTGAACCCATTTGAACCCCCCGCCATAAAAGGGTGGTGGGGTAGTTCACACTGTGCCTATTGTGTGCCTATTGTTATCACCTCTAACATGCAAAAATAGAACTCTTTTAAGTCGAGGATATACTTATCAGATGTCGGATCAAAATGTGCCTTCCATTGATGAAGATCTTCTTCCGATAAATATGGAGCTCCAATTTTTGCATACCATTCGGCATTACCTGATATATAGCGTTTAGTCTCTGAACTGAGAGGTGAGAGTTTTTGGATGGCATAGGTGGTAGTAGAAACATTCTTAATGCCTGCTTGTAGGAAAAGCCCATGTAGCTTTCGTCCAGTAAAGTTATCGAATTGAAGTTCTGAAGTTTTTTCCTTAAGAGCCAAAGCTACTGCTGCCAAAACTTTTAGTTGCAAATAAGGATCAATAGGATGAAAAATAATGATAGCACCGTCAAAATCTTTAGCTGCAATTTTTCCTCCTTTCTTTACCACTCTTCTCTGCTCCTCCAGAACTTTGAAATGATCTGCAACATAAGCGAAACAATTACTGAAGAAAATTGCATCAAAAGTATTATCTTCAAAAGGAATAGCAGAGAAATCTGCTGTTTGAAACTCAATAATATCTTTAAGAGGTTCTTTTTCCAGATTTTTTACCGCATAATCTATCAAATTTTGGGAGAGATCAATCCCAACAACCCGCCCCTCAGGCTTCACTTTCTCTGCAAGGAGAGGTGTCCAGAGGCCAGGCCCACACCCTAAATCCAACACCACATCGCCGGATTTAAGACCTAAATCAGCAACCATTTGAAAACGTTCTTGTTCTGTGGCGATATGATGATCAAGAAGCCAGTCTAATGCTGTCAATTCCATACCCTTTTCACCTTGAAAAGAATTATTAACTTTTGGCATGAAATCTTCTCACATCCTCATTCTATTTATAAAGTCCACTCCGTCCCATACTTAGCACACGTCTTGCTACCATCGATTCGCCAGGACCGCACCGACAACAACACAGTTTATTTTTTTCTAGAGGAGATAAAGTTCACCGTTTTCCCTCATCCTCTGTTCTATCCTCCTTGTTCTGATCGATTCATATCTTCTTCAGCGTCTTCACCGCCCCTTTGAAGACGATGATCTCTCCCTCATCGTCATCGTTCTTTGGCTCGATCAGGAACTCGTATCTCGAATACTCCTTCATCTCCCCCTCGATCTGAGATCCATCTAAGAGCGTTAGGATCACATCCTCGCCGTGCAACTTTGGGAGCTTCTCCCCGAAGGGGCGTGGTCTTCACCATTTTTTAACCTCCATCTCTGTTTTCCCTTCAAAAGAGAGAGGGATAATAGCAACCATCCTCTAGAGATAGGAGAAGAACCTTTACTGGTCGAGCCACCTGTCACAGCTCATGTAAAATTTGGCTCGACTATCAGCGGTTATCTCCTTCTCAACTTTCTCTACGTCTATTTTCCTCCATCGGCGACTTTAAACTCCTTTACTGGTCCCTGAATTTTTAACACCACCACAGACGCTCCTCTCCAGTCAGAAAACCCAACAATACGCCCCCACTTATCAACAGTCTTATTCTTCACTCCTTCAACATCTTCAACTTGTACCATCATAATATAAACCTTATCTTTACCTTATATAAATGTTATTATTGTGTAGCGGTATATCGCAAGGTTGCAGTTATAGGGTGGGGTTTCTGCCATTAAATCTATAAATTGAGATAAAGATCTAATTTTGGGATGGGCATCTGCACTCTGACAGGTCACGGGAAAACTTGATCTCCGGGCTTGGGGCTTGGGACTTGGGCATTTGGGGATTCGGGGGTTTGGGGCTCCAGACCTGCAACGAAGTTTATCCTATCTGGCGCTTTCTGCCAGATGTAATTTTTCTGCCCTCTCACATCTCACCCTCGGCGGATTTGCCATTGGAGATCGGGGCAGGCGAAATTTTGACGGGGCGCGGGGTTTATAATTTCTGCGAAGCAGATGTAATTTATCTTTGGCGGATTTTTGGCGGTGTGCGGTCCGCGTGTTCTTGGATCTCATTCTCGTGGTCTTGTTCTCGGATCATTACTTCTATAATAATACTTTTATAGTATTCTAAAATTACCCTAACCATACCTACTATTATGCCATAACCATACACAAACTATATATAGGAGTGGTTTCATAGTATCAGTATGAGTTCTGTCACAGCTCATGTGCAAGAGGCGACAGCGAATGTCGGAGAGAACCAAAGGAACACAGAGGGGCGAGGGTTTACCTTGTCCGAAGAGGAGAGAGGTTATTATATCTCTGCTCTTCAAGTTTCAAAGAAGATCGTAAAGGGTGCAGGCGTAGAATTTGGCGAAGTGGCGCAGGAAAACCTAATCGGTGAGGTGTTTAGAAAGATCGCACAAAATCTTTTCTGGGTGAGAACCGAAGGCATACAGCAACAACAGCGACAGGAGAAGAGAAGGGCGAAGGTTCAGGAGAAGGCAACAGTAAAGGAGAGTTGCGAGAATGGGGAACATTGCGAGAGATCTCCAGAACCAAAGCCAGAACCAGAGGGTATAGGGCAAAGGTGGAAGGTTGAGCCACGAGGAGAAGAGGAGAAGAGAGAGGAGATAAACGAATATACGGAGACCACAATAAACGATATTCTCGGCGATAGGGTGAAAATCCTCGATATTCACGAGGTGGAAGAAGGGGGTTTCGGTGGAAGTGATATAGAAATCGAAGGGATCGGAAAGGTAAGGACATATTCCAAAGTTCTCGGCGGACAGATCCAGCATTTGAAAGATGGCGGGAAGCTTCCAGCTGTGGGAGTGGTTGAGAAGAGGCAGAGCGGAAAGAGTGGAAGGAGTTACTTTAACTTTTCCTCTTCTTCTTTTATGCAGGAAC
>CABGHG010000155.1 GCA_902158735.1 Candidatus Methanolliviera sp. GoM_oil | reverse complement strand
ATACAGGCATGGTATAATTTCGTGAAGCCACACAGATCTCTTAGGGTAGAAGAGAATGATGGAAGACGTAAATGGAGACAGAGAACACCTGCAATGGCAGAAGGACTTACCGATCATGTATGGTCGTTAGAAGAGATGTTCACTTTCAGGGTGCCTGTTCAATGAATGACGTACACGACCCAGGTTTGGAATCGACAGAATGGTGGCACGCATTAGAGAGCTTTGTAGTATTGGGGATTTCTATAGCTGGGACTTTATATAGTGTTGAGAATATTGAGAATTTAATTGGTTCTATCATATCTCTATTAAAAAATCGGGACATAGACAAAAGAATAGACCTACCAACAGATGCACTAAAAAGAATTTTAAAAGATAAAGAGAGTTTGTCATTATGTCCTTTATGTAAAAGCAGGTTAGATTCTAATGTAGCAAATTTACCTAAAAGGGAAAGAAACAGCACATGGCAACCACAATGGCGAACAACCAAAAGAGCAGAAGGAGAGGATAAAAGTATTCAAATTATACATCTAAAACCTTTGATTGAAAGCACTGTCATACATACAGCCAAAAATGTTAGATATGGTCATCGCTGGTGTAATGTTTCTATGACAGACCATTCTATTGATGAAACTTTAGATTTTATGGAACATGTTGTGAGAGTTCATGGCAGATGTAAAAAATAAAGTTGGCGGGTAAGGAGAATACTGTGAAAGAGACAATTGTGAAAAAATTACCGATACTTGCGATACTTTGCACCTTCCTCTTAATCCAGATTCTCTCGATATTAATGGTACCTACCTTTCAGGAAACTGGTATCAGAGCATTTGAAGATCCGGAATCTTTTTATAATCCAATCTATTTTATCGTCATGATAATTGCATTTACGCTTTTGATACTACTTTTGGCAAAGTACAAGGTAAATATTCTAATACGGATAATAATCGTTTTTGCAGTCTTCTCTACCCTTGTTCTCGGTTTTAGCGCTTTTGCCCCGGAGATTCCAAAGATTTTTTCCATGATATCTTCCACGGCATTCTCCATAATTCCTTCCGCTCTTTTGATCTTTGCCCTCCTTAAATATCCAAGATGGTATATCATGGATGCCGTTGGAATCATCCTTGCCACAACCGTTAGTACAATCTTTGGCATATCATTTGGAATAATTCCGGTGATGATACTCCTCTCTCTACTCGCAATATACGATTTCATCTCTGTATATAAGACAAAACACATGCTAACACTCGCAGATGACGTGATAGATTTAAAACTCCCTGTGCTATTAGTAATCCCAAAAAAGAGGGTTTTTTCACTCGAAGAACTTGATCAAGTTCGGAGCGAAGGAGGGGAAGAGAGGGACGCATACATCGTGGGACTTGGGGACATGATTATACCTACCATACTCGTCGTCTCCTCTCACATCTATATAGGACCGATGACGACCATCGGTGCCATTGTCGGAGGAATGTCTGGACTTCTGCTTCTGATGAAGAATGTAGAGAAGGGAAAAGCCCAGGCAGGTCTGCCCTTCTTAAATGGAGGTGCAATTATAGGTTTTTTAATAGCCTATCTGATTGGGATGATCATAGCATGAGCGTTTGGATTGTCGTTATCTTTCGTCAAACCCAATCAATTTGCTGATCTCATCGATTGGGGCACGGCTTGATTTAAAATTATTTAGAGGATTATCTTCATCTATATAGCCCAGAGCTATGGTATTTGAAATTTTTAGATTCTTTGGGACATCCAAAGTTTCTCGGATGATCGATTCAAACCTTAAGGGAATGTTAAGAGAGCACGCCCCCAATCCTTTGTCATACGCGCTTAAAAGGATATTTTGAATCGCAATTCCCACATTTATCTTATTTGAATGCGATCCTTTATCAAAAAGGACGATTATCACTACAGGGGCACCATAAAAAGAAAGGCTGCCCTTCATGATCCAATTTGGGTCGATAATTCCCGCCTTTTCGATGAAAGGCAATATGTCACTTATAAGTTTATTTAAGCGTTCTGCATATTTTTCGCTCAATCCTCCACTAGGTGAATATGTAGTCCCACTCTTTTGTAAAGCCTCTAATAACTTTCCGACAAGTTCTTGCCGTTTTTCCCCTGTGACCGCCCAAAACTCCCAGGGCTGTAGATTTGAAGCAGATGGAGCCCAACGGGCGGCTTCCAATATCTCCAGCACATCTTCAATGGATACTTGCTTATCGATAAAAGATCGGATTGACTTTCTCTCTTTAATCACTTCGATCAGATTCATTCATAACCTTCTTCAGTATGCAATCTAATGCCGATATTTAACCGTCTCGGTTTTTTCAGTGTGAGTGAATCGAATGCCTCACCATCGGGATACTTTGCTTTCAATGTTAGTGTATCTCCACCAACTTTAACCAAAACATAGTTGTAGCAAGACTCTGCATACAAAAACCGCTTATCTTCCTCATTTAAAGGATAGAGTGGGGCTCCTGCACCGGCGGATATTATATAGATAGTTCCTTCTTCACTTACCTTTCCTCTATACATAGGTTTACTCCTTTCATATCTGTGTTCATGCCCACAGAAGACCAGATCCACGTTGTACTTATCGAAGAGCTCGGTTATGGGCTGGATATCTGTCTGATCTCCATGAACCTTTCCGCAAGAATAAGGCGGCCTATGTAAGACGATCACCTTCCACACATCATCCGGAACATTGGATCGATCATCTTCAAGCCATCTACATTGCTCCGAGCCAAGGCCCATATCAGCCGGGAATAGCCTTGGTTTTATGGATGTCAAGAGGATTTCTCGGTGTTGAGAACATCCACGTGAATGGATAGTATGCATCAAGATATAAATAGTTTTCTATCACTAATGGATTTAAATAGAATGAAGGCAAATGATTTATCATCCCCGCCCTGAAAGGCGAGGCTTTCTTAAACGGTAATGTAGGGAGAATAATTTTGACCCTGATGAAGAAAATTCTGTTTAAAATTAGAGAGGGAGGTACCGTCGATGATCTCGCCGGGGAGTTGGACGTGAGCATATATACGCTCCGAGCGATGATCGAATTCATGGTAGATAGGGAATATCTGGAGAGAATAGAGGATTGTCCTGCTTGCCCGCTGAGTTCGAGATGCTCTATATATTGTGGTTCAACGCCGAAGATGTATGCTTTGACGCCAAAGGGAGAAGATTTTATTTCCAGCCATGATCAATATAAGCCTAAAATTCAGCAAAAATAAGGGCGAGAAGGATTGTTATGGGCTAAAATTTAACATTTCTTTTTAGTCAAAACAGATCATTATGAGGGTAATACTGATCTATACACAAAATTTTAATCTTATATGCGCTGTGTTGAATAAACCGTAAGTTTTTCATATACGCTAATATATCTATACGATGGGGGATGGAAGAAATAAGATCCTTGAAATGACCTGATCTTAGATCAGTGGCGGGGATCAGGAGAAAATTTATTCAAAATGGAATATACGTGCAATCATTCAACAGAGCACTGGGAGTCGAAGGTGAATACAGATAGGCTGATAGAGTTAAAGACGAAGCTTTGGGAAGGAAAATACGAGATTAGCCCAGAAGAACTCACCGAACTTGCGTGGTTACAAAGAAAGCACGTGGGGGAGATACGTACTGGCGCGAATATGATCCAACAGGAGGCACAAAAGATTATGACGAGTGAATAAAAGTGAACTACCCCTCCCTTTCGGAAGGGGTCTTCAAAGGGAGATAAAAATATGAGAATAAAGCAAGAAAGGATACTCATATTCTTCTGCATCCTTAGTTTTTTCATTCTATTTTCTAT
>CABGHG010000154.1 GCA_902158735.1 Candidatus Methanolliviera sp. GoM_oil | reverse complement strand
GCCAGGGGCGCATTTGAGAACGGTACCCTCATAATGCTGGGCATAATCGCATTCTACAACATAATACTCGGCATCTTCAATCTCCTCCCTGCGTTTCCCATGGATGGGGGGAGGATATTCCGTGCCCTGCTTGCCACACGCATGCCTTATATCGACGCAACCAGAAAGGCGGTTGCGATAGGCAAGGGCATGGCATTTATGATGGGGGTCTTTGGGTTGCTGACATTGGCTATGGATGGGATATGGTTTCTGCTCATAGCATTCTTCATCTACTATGGTGCAGCTGGTGAGGGAGAGGCAACGACTATCTCGGTCACTCTGGAAGGTTTGAAGGCAAGGGACTTGATGACCGGTCTTCCGGATGTGATCTATGTACCTCCGGACTGGACGCTTGACCAGTTGATCGATGTAATGTTCAAGACCAAGCATACGGGCTACCCGGTGCAGGAAAGCCATACTTCCCCGGTACTCGGGGTGATAACATTCTCGGATATCCACAGGGTACCTGAACCTGAGCGGGGCACTATCAGGGTCAAAGACGTTATGACAAGCGAGGTGATCGCAATCGAAGCTGATGCAGATGCTTTCGATGCGTTCAAGCTTATTGCACCGGGCAATGTGGGCCGCCTGATCGTCATAGATCGTGGGAAGATGGTTGGCATCGTATCCAGAACCGATCTCATGCGGTCGATCCAGTTCAGAGGCGCGTATGGGTAAGAATGGGGATATGTTCGATTTGACTTTGATGACAATTCGGTGAAAGTGTGCTGACATGTAACGCATGACATAAGCAGCATTTCAATGAATGGGCATCCGGAAAAGCGATTTTGGGAGATAGATTTCCTGCGTGGACTTGCGATAATCATGATGGTAGTCTTCCACCTGCTCTATGATCTGACTTATTTTGGCGGATTCAATTTCAATTTGCACTCTGGTTTTTGGCTATATTTTGCACGTGCTACTGCCACAATATTTATTTTTTTAGTTGGAGTATTATTAACCCCCAGTTTTTCAATATCCAAGAAAATACAGAATTTAAGGAAAAAATTATACCTGAAATATCTCAAAAGAGGTTTAAGGATCTTTTCATGGGGTTTAATTATTACCTTGATGACCTGGATCTTTTTGAGAGATGGTTTTGTTCGATTTGGGATACTTCATCTCATTGGAATCTCAATTATTCTGACACACCCCTTCTTAAAACTCCGTTATTGGAATCTGTTGCCGGGTATTGCCTTCATATCTCTTGGAATCCATTTGAAGAACTTTACTTTTGGTTTTCTCTGGTTGGTGTGTTTAGGATTTATGCCAGACCACTTTTATACCGTTGACTTTCCCAATTTTCCATGGTTTGGAGTGGTTCTGATCGGGGTGTTTTTTTTGCAAATTTACTATATCCTGACTGCATACGCAAATTTAACCTTTGGAATCTCTTCAATTTTAATTTTACTGGATTGTTTTGCCTTTTAGGAAGGAATTCATTGATAATCTGCCTGATTCATCAACCAATAATGATCTTATTGCTATATCTCCTGGATAGTGTGGATCTTGATCTTTAATCCCATCAGTGGTGGTGCCTCGTCACGCACCAATACCATTCGCACCAATACCATTATAAGACCCTGCCAGAATAAGGTAGTCCCCAAGGAGGCATAAGAGGTTCGGGCATGGAAGAAGCTATCAGAACGATTGAACTCAAGGTCGCAGGGATGACCTGTGTGATGTGCGCTAAAACAATCGAACACTCTCTGCAGGATCTCGATGGCACCACGCATGCGGAGGTCAATCTCGGAAACGAGACAGTCCGGGTGGAGTACGACCCATCACGGTTGAAACTTGCCGATCTTGAACAAGCAGTAACCGATGTGGGTTACGAGGTGGTGCATGAGCGAGTCACCATCAAAGTCGGCGGGATGACCTGTGCGATGTGCGTCAGGACGATCGAGGACGCACTCAATGGACTGGACGGAATCCTCGGTGCCAGTGTCAATCTAAGTTCTGAAAAAGCATACATAACCTACAATCCGGATATGACGACGGTATCCGAGATGAAAAAAGCCATTTCGGATGCCGGATACCAGTACCTTGGAATCGAGGGAGAAGAAGAGGACCTGGAACAAATTGCGCGAGAGAAGGAACTGAAAGGAAAACTGAACAGGATCATCATCGGGTCTGTCACAGGCGCCCTTCTGATGGTTATCAAGCGCGTCCCGACCGGCATCCCTCCGGCATATCTGATGATGGTAATCTCAGTTCCGGTCTTTGTCTATCTGAGTTATCCGATATTTCTCGCTGCATATCGCGCCCTTAAGAACCGGAACCTCAACATGGACGTGATGTACTCGATGGGGATCGGTGTTGCATTCGTATCAAGCATTCTAGGAACTTTCAAGATCATACTATCGAGTGAATTCTTGTTTTATGAGACCGCGATTCTTCTTGCCACATTTCTCACACTTGGCAGGTATCTGGAGACAAAAGCAAAAGGGAAAACATCGGAAGCGATAAAGAAACTGATGGGCTTGCAGCCAAAGACCGCTCTCGTCATCCGTGATGAGAGCGAGATTACGATACCGATAGATGACCTGGAGATAGATGACATCGTAGTCGTCAAACCCGGAGAGAAGATACCGGTGGACGGCTCTGTAGTCGATGGCGAGAGCTATGTGGACGAGTCGATGATCACAGGAGAGCCAATCCCGGTTCTTAAGAAGAACGGTGATGATGTCGTCGGTGGAACGCTCAACAAAAACAGCGTGATCAGGTTCAGAGCCACAAAAATAGGGGGGGACACGGTGCTCTCCCAGATCATACGGCTCGTGGAAGAAGCCCAGGGGTCAAGACCTCCTGTACAGAGGATCGCTGACAGGGCAGTCAGTTATTTCATCCCGACGGTGCTTGCGATCGCAATTCTTTCCTTTGCTTTCTGGTATGCAATTTCAGGTGAGACGATGCTCTTTGCGCTGACCACACTGATCACGATACTCGTCGTTGCATGTCCCTGTGCTCTCGGGCTTGCCACACCCACCGCGGTCACGGTTGGCATCGGTCGCGGGGCAGAACTCGGCATCCTCATCAAGAACGGCGTTGCCCTTGAGATATCCGAAAAACTGACAACGATCGTCTTTGACAAAACCGGGACACTCACCAGAGGAGAACCCGAGGTTACGGACATAATCGGTACAATCAGTACAAATGGTACAAGCGGTACCGAAAACGATGATATGGAACTCCTGAAAGTGGCAGCAAGCGTCGAAGCGAACTCGCAGCACCCCCTTGCAGAGGCGGTGGTGAGAAGAGCGCGGGAAGAAGGTATCGAGATTTTTGGGGGGATGGGCGAGGGATTCGACACCTTCGAAGGAAAAGGCGTGGTAGCGAAGATAGATGGAAAAGAGGTTCTTGTAGGAAATAGAACGCTTTTTGACGAGAGAAATATTCCGTACTCTGAAGATTCCGAGCGAAAAATACTCCAGCTTGAAAACGAAGGAAAGACCGTGATAACAATTGCAATCGATGGCAAAATACAGGGCATGATCGCTATCGCTGACCAATTGAAGGAGACAACAGGAGATGCCATCAAAGAACTCAAAAGGATGGGGTTCAACGTCGTTATGATCACTGGCGACAACTCCCGGACTGCGAACAGGGTTGCAGAACAGATCGGTATCGAGGATGTGTTATCTGAGGTTTTGCCGCAGGATAAGGCAGGTGAGGTTGCGAGACTTCAGGAGAACGGAGAGGTGGTGGCGTTCGTTGGCGACGGCATCAATGATGCACCCGCGCTTGCACAGGCAGATGTGGGCATTGCGATAGGCAGCGGTACGGATGTGGCGATAGA
>CABGHG010000153.1 GCA_902158735.1 Candidatus Methanolliviera sp. GoM_oil | reverse complement strand
GTTTTATCCATGTAGTTATGGTAAAACTCGATGAAGAGCTTCTCAAAACTTCCGCCCATCTCTTCACGGCTCAGTAACGAATAGAAGATATAGTTCATCGTCAAAGAAGAGAGATCATCGGCCGCTTCCCCCCACTCCCCCCTGCTTCTATCCAGAAGTGTAAAGTCATCATCCGGTCTAAACAAGATATTCCACGGATGAAAGTCCCCATGAACCATGCAAAGCCTTTTTTTGTAACCCTTGAGCTTCCACCTCAACTTCACGCATCCTTCTTCTATCTCACAGAGCTCTTCCGGCGTTATATAATCCAAATTCTCCGGATAACTGTCAGTTAAACCAAATATGCATTCTCCATGCCCAACTGTATCCCTTATCTTCCTCAAATAGAGATCTGGATCATCTCTCTTAATCGCGCGAATCTCGGAGAGATAAGAGGATAGTCTCTTCGTTCTTATCATATCAAATTCTTCCAATCTGCCCGTCTTCCTTATCCTATCCAGGTCATTCGCGTACGGTTCACCTTCGACCAAGTCTGTCAAGAGAAAAAATTCCTCTGCGCATCCTGCGGATCTCATCTTCTCATCTTTTGTAAAGAACCCGACGTCCAACGATTTTACATGCTTTGGAAGCCTATTAAAGGAATCGTGCTGCCATAAAAGCGTTTGAGCACGGTCAGAGAAGTGATCGTGGCCAAAACTGTCCCCCTTCATCGTGGATAGAACCACTTTTTTTGTCTCTTCCCCTCTTTTGAATTCAATAAGATAAGGTTTACCGTATCCAAAATCTTTTATGCTCTCTTCCCTTCCGATCTCTTCCTTATTTATGAGCTTTATCTCCCCACCGAAGAGATCTTTCAGATATGCCTCTAAGTTCATAGATGATGAAGAGACTCATCTCTTAAAAGTTTTATCTCCCTCTGAAGGTACATGAGACGAGTGTCTTGCTAATTACCCGATAAGACTTAACCAACAGATTTAAATAGTGGAAACGCCTTAAAATTGATCTATGATCACAGAGC
This sequence comes from Candidatus Methanolliviera sp. GoM_oil, assembly GCA_902158735.1. GTDB lineage: Archaea > Halobacteriota > Methanoliparia > Methanoliparales > Methanoliparaceae > Methanolliviera. The sequence continues at coordinate 2,889 of CABGHG010000153.1, read as the reverse complement.
TGATAATGCTCTTCGTATCGGCGATACTCTTCTATTGTGCAGTTAAGATAGCAAGATCTGCAAAGCCGATACTGAAACAGCCAGAGCGTTTTTTAGTCTATTATCTAATGGGTTGCGGGATTGCAATTTTTTTGTATATGATGCGAATGTTTTTAGTCTGGCATGGCCCCGTCCCCGATGTTGTGGGTGCGTCATTGCCAGATCAATGGTCTGTCCCTATTCTCTGCTATAAGCTAGGCGGTGCATTCCATATATTTGGCATGCTGTCCGCCATGGTATTTGCCGGATTGTTATTTACGCGGCGAGGTGAGAAGTTTTGGCGTATAATTCTATTGGTATTGTTTGTTTCACTTTTGGCAGTATTCATGCCTGCCGAGCTCCTATGTGATCGTATCATGATAGAGCCTTATGAAATATTCGTCTCGGCAAGAACCGAATATTTGCTCGCCGGTGCTGGATTTGCGCAGTTTGCGATGTTGATACCCCTGTTGCTATTCATCTTGATTCCAGTTCTTGGATTTGCGGTTCATGGGTTCAGAACAAAAGGCGGAGAAAGAACGAAGTCTCTACTGTTCTCTCTCGGATTTCTCGTAATGATAGTTGCAGCTATACTAGATGGTTTAGCTCCTTGGCCCGCTTTGCTATTCCTATGGCGTATTTTGTACGGCGTGAGTGGAGTAATAACCTATTCCGCATTTAAAATAAAGATATAGGGAGAAGAGATAAAATGGACTTCGAGACGAGTTATGGGCATCTGATTAGGTCGCTTAGCAAAATTATCGGAGAGGAAGATGCAGAAAAGATTGTAGATAAAGCAATTTCTATGGCAAGACTTCCAAAGAAGGCAAAATACGACGCCGATGAATTTATAAGAATTTGTGAAGAATTAAAGAAGAGCAGTAAAGGGTTAAAAGAACATGGAAGATATGTAGCGATCGTCGCATCGGGGAGTGCATCTCAGGCGCATGCCTCAAAGAGCATGAAGCGTCTATCATTTTGATGACGCTTATAGGAGAAATATGAGGGAGAGGAGGGCCGAGATGATGCCTGTGAGGAATATTCCGTCGAACGTTCCCGCTCCACCTATGCTGACCATCCGCGATCCTATCCCTCTTATCTTCTTCAAATTTAGCAGATCTGCCCCGATAAGAACTCCAAGCACTCCAGCACTGAAAGAAAGTCTCCCCAAAAGTTCCATTGGGCATTCAAAGATATATGAAATGAATAAAGAGATCAAAACAGTTACAAGAGGAGGTATGAACATCGGTAAGGTTATGCCTACCCCTTTGACGACCTTCGCAGATCTATTTGTTACGAGGATGACCACCACGAGCGTGATGATGAAAGGAATCTTTGGAATCGATATAATAAGAAAGTAAATGGCAATAAGGGAGGGAATAAGAGCTCCCCCGACGTTTATGGCGAGAACGGTATTTTGGCTTACCTGTGGCAGACGATATCTTATCCCAAAGAAGGAGAACACTTCCCGCTCCGTATAAATCTGAGGGTTCTCGTATTCCTTTATCGGGATATTTATCATACCGCCAAATAAGATCAAGAACAATAAGAAGAACGTCTCGAGAGGGCTAAATCCTAACGACCTTCCCACTTCAGCCGCGGTGAAACAGACGATATAGGGCATCAGTGATAGGGCGAGGAAGAGCAAGAATAGGAGAATAAAAAATTGCAGTGCAAAGAACGGAAAGATGATAGGTCTCTTATTCACCTTACTCCTATCCTTGTTCCAATCTTCTCTTCACGTAATGCCTTTAACATATTTTTTGGATCGCTTCCATCGATGATGTACGTAGGAATCTTGGACCGCTCGATGATCTTTGCCGCTAAGATATCTAAAACAGTATTTGCCCCTGCATTCATCTCAGATCTGACGATGATCTCGATCAATGCCTTTGGAGTCAAGTGATCAAATCTCTTTGCACGTGGGTTCTTCTTAGGATCCTCTTCATATACTCCATCGACAGATGTCGCGTTTATCAGAATGTCTGCGCCCACATATTCCGAAAGGATGGCAGAAACGGCATCAGTCGTATGCCCGGGTTCGGTTCCACCCATCACGACGATATCTTTCAGAAGGGACGCCCTCTTCGCCTCCCTAAAATTCTCTGGAACCTCGGGATATGCCTTATCTGAGAGGGCGGAGATCAAAAGTTTTGCATTCATCCTTGTGATGCCGATCCCGATATAATCTGAGTAAGACTCGTCAGAGCCAAGTTCCCGCGAGATCTTTATATATCTCCTCGCCATCTCGCCTCCCCCAACCACTACAAAAATTTTGTTCTCTTCCGCGATCTCATCGATGACCTTTGCATATTCCTCAATCCTCTTTGAAGAGAAACCCCTCATCAATATGGATCCACCGACCGACAATACCACTCTCATCTAACGGTAATTATTTTTTTAATGATAGAAGTAATTTCCCATTCATCTTTGAAAAGTTTTATATAAAATAGATCATACGATTAAATATGGTTAAGGCTATACCCCATAAACATTGTTACGTCTGCGGAAAAGTTATAGAACCAGATGAGACTTTTTGCTCCGAAGAATGCAGGCAGAAATACGAATCTTCGAGAAGAAAACAATGGATACCGTTTGCGATATTCATGGCGTTGATGGTGATACTCCTCATCTATTCTTCTCTTGCCCCTCGGTGAGTTTTGCCCCTTTCGCTTAAGAGAAGGCTGACTAGGATGTGACCCAAAGTATTTACATCATATCGTCGATTAGAATCTGGTATATATATGTCTCAGGTCTATCTCTACAACTTTGAGGGTAGAAAGAGTTTCATCGCGGAAGAGGCGATGGAGAAGTTATACGAAAACCTAAATTTGCAGAATGATGAAGGAGAGATCGTAGAAATAAAGGTTC
>CABGHG010000152.1 GCA_902158735.1 Candidatus Methanolliviera sp. GoM_oil | reverse complement strand
TTCTCAAGATGTCAAGCCAAATGTTATATGACGTTTCCGGGCTTTGCGAAGTGCGAAACATTTGGGCGAATGAAGTGAGCCGCAAAGCCCGTGTCAGGCGAAGTAAACCTAATCATGCATTCTCGTGAGGATTATCTTTTATCTTTTATCCCTCACCCGGGCCAAATTCTATGCAGACGTGGTACCTGTACGGCGAATAGGGCCTGACGACTCTCTTTTCATATAATCTAAACTTGCCAATTCTCTCTTCGATCTCTCTGATCTGCTCTCCAAATAGGTCTTCTTCTCTTCCGATTGAATAAAAATAGATCCTCCCATTCTCTTTGGAAAGTCTCAATGCGGTATCGAGGAATTTATACGACTTGAACGGAAGATTCATTATCACGTGGTCTGCCACGTTCTTACCCCCTGCAAGAACCTTTCCCGAATCTCCCAGCACTATATCTAAATTCTTTATCCTATTAAGAGACTTATTCTCTCTCAAATATCTTATTGCATAAGGATTGTTATCTAGGGAGAGTACCCTACAGCCTTTTTTGGCTGCCAGGATAGAGAATGGTCCGATGCCCGCGAACATATCGATCACAAAATCACCTTGTTCCATCTTCTTCACCACTCGCGACCTCTCAGTGGAAAGCCTCGGGCTGAAATATGCCTTTTCAACGTCCAATTTGTAAAAACATCCGTGCTCTTTATGGATAGTCTCGGTTCTTTTCTCCCCTCCAATATATTTTAGTTTTCTCGTTCTATGTTCCCCCTCTACTGGAGACAATCTTTTTAACAGGACGTTGATATTCTTCCGCCCAAGAAGCACCAACGCTCTCTCCTCATCCTCTATATCTAAAGGGAGGATGGCGATGTCTCCTATCACATCGTAAGAGGTCTTAATATCTTCTACAGGATTTATCTCTCTCTTCTTGAAATCTCTCTTCACCAGCCACAGATCTTTCATCTCTTCAGCTATAGATTCCTGAACTGGAAAATAGACAAAATCTACATCCTTATCTGTCCTAAGATCATCTCTAAGAAACGCTTTAATTTTTTGCCTGATCGCCTCAGCCTCTTTTATCGGCGACTTCACCGAAAGATACTTCATATGTTATCTTTGGTTGAGATTAATATATTTGTATTTGATTCTGAAGAAGATGATGATCCCTCACCGGGAGAAAGGACTCTGTACTCTCTGTTATTTCTATCCCCTTTCCTCTCAAGTATATTCTCTTTGCACATTCTCAATAGATAAGTGGATACCGTGCTCATCTTTATCTCCCCCTCATTATCTCGATCAAACTTCCATTTAACTTCCTTGGAAGTGAACCATCTATCGGAAAATTCATAGATCACACACCTCTTAAATCTCTTAACGAGTGGATCGCTCGATCTGGTCAAGACATCTTCGTCGTGGGTAAAAAAGAGAGCGTCGATAGAGGGTGAGCATGGGCTTTTTAATCCTTCGATAAACCTTCCGATGAGCATATATATCTCATGGAGAGGTTTTTCAACGCCCATCTCTGTCACGGATTTCTCTCCTTGCTCATCCTCGATCACGACGCTGATCTTCTTCATCTTACTTCCCCGTGTTTTTTGCGGCTTCCCATCCCCATGTGAAACAACAGGTGTGAGTTCATCCTGTGAATTCACAAGTTACTAGGTGTTATGTTCCATATATAAGTGTTTTGGTAGTTTTCTCATCTACACTTTGTTTTAATGTCCTTAACACATTGTTATCATATATATATCTTCATTAAACCTGCTCAAAAGCCTTCGAGAGAGACGCACAAAGTGAACTCCCCCGAGCTAAATTTGAGAAGTCACAAATCTTCGATTTGCATATCTCAAATCTTTGATTTGAGAAGTCCTCGGGCCTGCCTGCGGCAGGCAGGCTTAAATTCGGAAGATGCCCTTCCTTTCCTAATCCTTTAAAGAGGCGGCAATACCTTTACGTTTTTGATAAAAATTGCTCAGTGGGTATCTCGAACGCATCATAGATCATCCTATCGAGGTATCGAGATAAACTCTCTACATCCTTTATATCTCTAAATACAAGGCTCTTGAGTCTATTTCTGATTCTTATATCAGGGGATAGACCCATGTTCCTCAAATTAGCTTCTATTATATTAGAGAGTTCTTCTCCCTTAGAGTCCCAGTCGGTCAGAAGAATGATCCCTCTATCTTCCTGTACAAGGGACTCAGAAAAGTTCAGAAGCGATTCTTTAATTGGAAATTTTATACAGTTTTTTATACCCAGCGCGGATAACGATCTTCTGTCCTTCTTACCCTCGACGACCACGACCGCTCCATCATTCGCGCACTCCTTCATCTCAATTAGAACGTCTCTTATCCTCTCTAATCTTCTCTTATCATCCATCATCTTAAAAAATCTTAAAAAGATTAAATTGTAACTTGGCATCAACTCTCAGGCTTCATCCTACGGCCATCCGCCTCTGTCCACCAAGTGACCCTATATGCCAAGTTTGTGCCGCGTTGGGGTAGTCTCGATGTCATCTTTAGGCATTCGCCTTTAAATCCAACGAAGACCTAACAACGCGTCTGTATGTCCATTTTTGCCCCGATGATCACACACTCCCAACATGGAAAAATCACATCGGTCTTCGAGATGGACACTGCTTATTAAAGTTTGTAGAATATAAATTTTTTCCTTCACATGACTGCCGCGCTCATCTCTATCTTCTTCTTGATCTCTTCCTCCAACTCTTTGGGCAGTCCCTCGATATCCACATTTAGAAAACCACGAACTATAACGGACGCCGCCTCTTCTTCATCCAAACCTCTCGACGTCAGATATTCTATCCCTCTCCGAATCTCCGACGGCGCTTCGTGCGATAATCCGCCTCTGCAGTCTCCGCTTCCAATTCCGGAATTGCATGAATCTTAGCATGATTGGCTAGCATCAAACCCCTGCATTCCAGATGTCCTCTCACGTTGCGCCCTTTCCCTATTATATCTCCTCTGGAGATTACCTCGCTATTGTCCTTTGCTATTACTCTCGATATTATCTCAGCCCTGCTTCCATCACCCTTCAAGAAAACATTGGAGCCTGAATCCATCTTTGAGTCCTTTGAGGCGTATATTATCGTCTGAAAAGTTGCCCTCGCATTTTTATCACAATAAGCAGTTGGGGACATCTGTAAGTCTTTTACTGGATTCATGCAGACGTAGTTGCTGGTGAATGTGCCGTTCTCTTCTATGAAGATTCCTGTGCGCGGTCTAACCACAATCTCTGGCCCCCAGAGGTGGATCATTGTAGAAGTGAGCTTAGCATTCTTCTTAACGTAAATCTCGGATACTCCCAGGTGTAAAGCGCTGTTTACACCGTGTGATGCTGAACAACCCGTAATTATATGAGCTTCGGACCCTTCTTCCGCGATGATTATATTATGCACGTTCTGTGCGATATTCTCCTGCGAGATTAAAAGACATGATTGCACCGGAAATTCTGCTTTTACACCCGGAAGCAGATGTATGAAGTACCCTTGTGTCTGCTTCAGATCGACCTGCTTTGTGTATCTATCTTTATCAGGAGATACGGCATTCCACCAATAATCGCGCAGCCAATCATATTTTTTCAGTGCATCCGTCGTGGTAGATATCTCTATTCCTTCCTGGCCAGAGGTAGAGGACAAAACGGAGTGGTCAAGCTGAAAATATGATCCTGAACGTTCCTTTTCATCTATCTCATATCCAACCGCTGATAAATCATCTCTATTCTCTTTAAACTGTGATAACTCTGATGGTTCATGTTCTTCCGATTTCATAGAGTATTTCTCTAAATCTATCTTTGGCATATCTCCACCCCTAAATCTATTCTTGACACAGCCTCATGCATCCCTCATAACCATTCTTTTTTATACCGGATAGAATCTCTTCTGGAACTCCAGAACAGACAATTCCTCCGTTTAGCATGACATGAGCTCGGTCTGCATGTATATAATCCAGAATCGTTGCCAGATGTGTAATGATCAAGCCCATCCTCTTCCTCTTGCTC
>CABGHG010000151.1 GCA_902158735.1 Candidatus Methanolliviera sp. GoM_oil | reverse complement strand
TCTTTCCTACGTCCGTCCTCAAGACCTTATGGAATACAAAATTCTTCGGTATCTTGTATCCCGCGATCTTATCCCTGCAGTGTTCTCTTATCTCCCCCCCTGTGGCTCTCTCTCCTTCCTCAAGTTCCACGATCGCCTACCTTCTATCTCCCACCCACATCAGTGCGGTACGGTCTTCCTAAATTCTCGCTCCAACTCATCTTCTGTTGGAATTCTTCCCTCTTCCGCGATAACTCTTGCCATGTACTTTAATTTCGGTCTCTCCGCCTTTCCGGTAACACTCATCGGTATCTCAGAAACGAAGAAGACGCGTTTCGGTATCTTGTATCTCGCGATCTTTCCCCCGAAGTATTCTTTTACCTCTTCTTCCGTCATCTTCTCCCCTGGTCTCAATGTGACTACCGCCGTGACCGCCTCTCCCCATCTCTCGTCCGGAACGCCCGTGATGCCAAGTTTGTCTATCTTCGGATGAACTTTGATTACCTCCTCTACCTCTTCCGCATAGACCTTTTCGCCGCCTGTGTTTATTATTCCTGAGAACCTTCCATACATTCTGATGCTCCCATCTGCGTCCACCGTTGCGGCGTCCCCCGATGCCAGATAACGCACTCCATCGATGATCTTCCACGTCTTTTCCGTCTTCTCGGCATCTCCATAGTACGCCAATGCCGTAGAACCGGCATAGCATATCTCACCCACCTCGCCTGTACCTCTCCCAACCTCCTTCCCTGTCTCTGGATTGATGACCACTGCCCTCCTCATCACATCGCTCTCCACCTTTCCGAATTTCATCGTCTCCGCCTCATCCACGTTGCCCCTGTTTGTTATCGTGCCAATCTTTATACCGAGTGCTTCTGTCGAACCGGCCGAGTCTGAGATCAAGACATGAGGAGCGTATTTCAATAATACCCTTTTATGTTCGGCAGCAAGACCGGCCCCCGCGCTCTCGAAGATGACAAGGGAGCTGAGATTGAGTTCGTCGTGATGATCTCTCAGGTAATCGACCACAGGTTTGCCGGTTGCGTCTCCAACGATCACCGGCACAGCAACCTTTCTCCTATCTATCGCTTCCCAGAACTCCTTCGGATCCACTCCCTCCTTTTTGGTGAGGAAGACGAGGGGCGTTCCAAGACCCATGTTCATCACGGTCGATGAGTGCAGAGCCGCCCAATGAAACAGAGGAGATGATGGGAGATGGGGCCAGTTGCGCGTAAATCTTCCCACAAAGCCACGAGATGCTGTGAAATGAAGCAAACCATCGAGTAGTTGAGCGAAGAGTGGCGTCTTAAATAGATTGCGCATGCCTTCAGTTTGAATGATGCGAGCCAACAGCGGACTTAATCCAACGAGTGGAGGCATTGTTCCCTTCAAAAGACTTCTTATCGTATCTTCCCCAACGTACTGTAAGTATTCGTCCACATTTGCCACCACAGCGGCACACAGAGAATCTGCACATGCCACGATGGAATCCCCATGCCGCATCAGAACGGCTTTTGGCCGTCCAGTTGTCCCCCCCGTCACCGGCATGTAGCATATATCATCTGGTTCGATCTCCCAATCGAACTTTGGATCCGTCTTTGGATATCTATCTATCAACTCATCGTAGCTCAGCATGTCTCCCGGAACGTTCTTTCCGACGACGATGCAGTTCTCCAACTTCTTCAACTCTGGGCGAACCTGATTTATACGATCTACGTAGTCTTCGTCCATGATGAGACATTTAGAATCGGTCGAATCGATGACGTACTGCATCTCCTTCGGAACGTATCGATAGTTCACACCGGAGACGGGTATTATACCAGTCTTGAAACCGGTAATTATACATTCCCAATACTCCGGACAATTTGGGAGGAGCAACGCACAGTTGTCCCCTTTTTTATACCCAAAATCGAGCAACGCATTTGCCAGAGCGTTCGTCCTCTCATCAAGTTCTTTCCACGTCTCTACTCTGTCTCCATAGTATATCGCCGGATATTCGGCGTTGACCTCGGCGTAACTCTTGAAGACTTTGTCGTAGGTCTTATACTGTCTAAAGTGGTTGAGCATTTTCACCTTCTTTTTATTTCTTTTCTTCCTCAATGCGATCTATAACCATCTCTCTAGCCTTTCTCCTCAGCACCTTTGCGGTAGTAGTCAGCGGAAGCTTATCGAAGAAGAATACCCTCTTCGGATTTTTATATCTTGCCAATTTCCCCTTAACATGATCGATTATCTCTTCTTCACTTGCCTTCTCACCCGGCTTCAACTCGACGCCCGCGGTAACGGCCTCACCCCACCTCTCATCCGGGATTCCAAATACCCCCGCATGAGCCACCTTTGGATATGCCTCTATCGCCGTCTCCACCTCTTCCGCATAGACCTTTTCGCCGCCCGTGACTATGACTTCTGACCCCCTCCCTAAGAAGTGAATGTATTTGTCTTCATCTACCGTGACCATATCTCCAAGATCGAACCATCTCTTCCCATCTTTTTCAAAGAATACTTTTTCGGTCTTCTCTGGGTCATTCCAGTATCCACTGAAGAGATATTTGCTCCCATAGCACATAGTTCCAACCTCGCCAGAACCCGGCTTGACATCTTCGCGGGTTAATGGATCGACGACGCGTATCGGGAAATAGCGGTCTTTTGGATTTACTTTGAGCGTGATCTTCTCAAGTTCTTCCGTCTTATCACTCGCCGTCGACATCTTCCCTACGGTCATGGGCGTCTCGGTCGATCCGATCGTATCGGCGATAAGAATACCGGGCATACGTCTGATAAGCATCTTCTTCCATTTTGGAGAAAATGGTGCTCCTCCTCCCCCAAATATGAACAGAGAGCTGGTATCGTATGGTCTGCCTTCTTGGTAGGACTTTTCTAACTCCTCCGCCAATGGTTTGGCGGTGGCATCACCGATCGATACGATGTACCAAGGCTTCTCTTTATCGCACAATTCCCACACTTCCTTTGGATCAAATTTACCGTTGGCGGGAAAGAGATCGGCCGCACCGAGAAGATCCATGAACATGAATGCGATCTGCCAGCCGGCGGCGTGGTATAGCGGAACTGGAACCAATGACTTCAGTCGTCCCCCTACCAAATACATCAGTATCGCTGGACTGCTGAAAAGTGGTTCCACCAATCGTTTGGCAATTTCTTGTACAAGAGAACTTTTGAGCGCCTGACGAACGATATTGTTGCCCAAGATGGAGCCGATCAATTTACTGATTCCGGGAATGGGTAATATTGGCCTTATCACCTTCTCTGCTGTCATACCGATGGTTTCTATCGCCTCCTTCGGTGCATCAGCAATTGTTTTAAGGTTGTGCGTGACGAGCACCTCAATCAGTGTATCCTCCATCCCGACCATTCTGGCCTCTTGAGTGTACATGGCACCCTTTGGAAGCCCGGTCGTACCCCCTGTATAGTATAGGAAACAGAGATCTTTGCTTTTTACATCCCACGGAAGTTCGAGCTTGGTCGGGTATTTCATCAGTAAATCGTCGTAGCCCAGCATGTCAGCTGGAACCTTCTTTCCAACGACAATATATTGTTCCACCGTCTTTGCATCCGAGCGGATCTTTTTTGCCCTTTCAACTGCATCCTCATCGAGGACGAGAACTTTTGCACCAGAGTTTTGGAGGAGATAGAGGATCTCATCTCCAAGATATGATGCATTTACATTTACGGCAACAGCCCCCATTTTAAAGGCGGCATACTGAGTTTCCATCGATTCATTGCAGTTGTAGAGCATATATGCAACTCTATCCCCCTTTTTGACTCCCAAGTCAATCAACGCATTTGCCAGTGTATTTATCCTTCCATTCATCTCTCCAAAGGTAAATCGTTTTTCACCCTGTATAATAGCCGTCCTATTCGGGATGATCCGATCCATCATCTCCAATCTGTATCCAAACGTATTCTTTTCCCACGTTCCCATTTCAATCACTCACAAATTTTTATGTTTTTTTTGGATGCATATAATATTATATAAAACTTTGGCTTTTTCAATCCATTTTTCATAAATTCATAATATTGAATTTTTTTTTTCA
>CABGHG010000150.1 GCA_902158735.1 Candidatus Methanolliviera sp. GoM_oil | reverse complement strand
TCGAAGGATTTATCTAAGAATATTCGGTCTTTGTGTGATCCAAACGGTGGGTTCATCAATACAGTATCAACGCTTTTAAGACTCAGATCCTTCACGTCCGCACAGATGAACTTTATCTCCACGTTATATGTCTTTGCGTTCTTCTTCGCAACATTCAACGCATCTACATCGAGATCAATGGCATACACTCCTTCTGCCCCTAAAATTTTTGCTCCTATGGCAAGAATACCTGCTCCACAGCCCAGATCACACACACTACCATTTAAATCCCCGTTCAAATTGGCATAGTGTAAAAGTTCTGCTGCTACCGGTGCAGGCGTTGCATACTGCTCCAAAAACGCCTTGGCACCGTTAAATCCTTCGATCTTCTCCAATAAAATTTCGAGTTTCTTCTTATTCATGAGAAACCTCTGCGTTCATCAAAAGGTATTTTTTCCATAAAAACTTATTGTCTCACGTATGAGTGTTACTAAGATCGGAGTCGTAGGAACACATTCTACGGGAAAAACAACATTTGTCAGGAGATTGAAAGGTTTCCTCGATGAGAAAGGCTTCAATGTTTATATAATTGAAGAGCTTGCGAGAAAGAGCAGAAAGGATTCTTTAAAACGATTTACCATTCAAAAGATCATAATCGAAGAGCAGATCAAGAAAGAGAGAGCGATGAAGAGAAGATTGGAGAGATTGGATGAGGAAAAGAGTGGAAAATATGTGATGATAACGGATAGAACCACCATAGACAACTTTGCTTACCTGGAATTATCTGGGGTTGAGGGGAAGAGAGTTGGAAAACGGTTCCTTGAAAAGATAAGAGTGAATGATTGCAGTTACGATATAATCATCTATTCTCCTCTCAGATCGAAGATTGAGGGAGACGGTTTTAGGGATAAAAATGAACTTTTCAGGCTCTTAATAGATGAGGAGATCAGAGAAAGGTTGGAAGGTATCCGAAATGCTGGCACGCCCAACACAATGATCCTTAAAAATGGTGGAGATGTCCTTGAAAACGTTCTTCAAACCCTCAAAAAGAGAGAAATCTTTTAATATGCCTAAAATCCTTGATTGGATGAAAAGAATAGGAGTCAGAATGAAGACGAAGATCATATTAGATGAGGAAGAGATACCTAAAAAATGGTATAATATACAATCAGATCTGCATACGCCGTTGGATCCGGTAATAAACTCGGCGACGAAGGAACCGGTGACGCCAGACGATCTTAAGGCGATATTTCCGATGGATCTTATAAAACAGGAGATGAGTAGAGAGCGATGGATCCCGATACCTGAGGAGGTCAGAGATATCTACCGACTGTGGAGGCCAACGCCGTTATATAGGGCTCATCGCCTTGAGGAATATCTTAAGACGCCTGCGAAGATATACTATAAATGGGAGGGTGTATCTCCTCCGGGTAGCCATAAACCAAACACCGCGGTTCCACAGGCATATTACAATATGAAGGAAGGGATTGAGAGAATAGCAACCGAGACCGGAGCCGGTCAATGGGGATCTGCCCTTGCATTTGGAACAAGGCTCTTCGACCTCGATTGTACGGTATATATGGTTCGCGCGAGTTACGAACAGAAACCGTATCGCAAGAGCATAATGCAGGCATGGGGCGCAGAATGCCTATCGAGTCCAACAGACAGAACAAATTCCGGGAGGGCTATTCTGAAGAAAGACCCGAGGACGACGGGAAGCCTTGGAATATCCATCTCTGAGGCGGTTGAAGACGCAGCGACCCACGACAATACAAATTATGCACTCGGTTCGGTGCTAAATCACGTCTGTATGCACCAGACGGTCGTGGGTCTGGAGGCAGAGAAGCAGTTTGATCTGGTGGATGATTATCCGGATGTTATCTTCGGATGCGTCGGCGGTGGATCAAACTTTTCAGGAGCGTCTTTCCCGTTCGCCGGCGATAAGCTGAGGGGGGAGAAACCAGATGTGAGGATTATATCGTGCGAGCCAATGGCATGCCCGACATTGACAAAGGGATTGTATGCTTATGATTTTGGAGATCAAGCCGGCTTAACACCTATGATGAAGATGTTTACGCTGGGGCACGACTTCGTTCCTGCCCCGATCCACGCAGGTGGCCTAAGATATCATGCAGATGCCCCTACACTGTGCAATCTCACGCACAACGGCATAATGGATGCAGTCGCATACCATCAGAACGAGGTCTTCGATGCCGCGATCACATTTTCGAAGACTGAGGGGATCGTCGTCGCACCAGAGGCAGCACACGCAATAAAGGCAACGATAGATGAGGCTTTGAGGTGTAAAAAAGAAGGAAAGGAGGAAACTATATTTTTCAACAATTCTGGGCATGGAAATTTCGATTTGGCGGCTTATGATGCGTACTTCGACGGCAAGCTCGTCGATTATGAATATCCGGCAGAGTTGGTGAAACAATCGCTCGCAGGACTGCCAAAGATCTAACGATGAAGAAGATAGGGTTTCTGGTAAATCCAATCGCGGGTATGGGCGGTGCGGTCGGTCTCAAAGGCACAGACGGTGATGCCTTTAGAAAGGCTGTTAGCCTTGGATCGATGCCTATTTCGGGGGAGAGGGCAAAGAGAGCAGTACAACATTTGAGAGCTAACGATCTTCTCATGCTCACCTCTTCCGGAGAGATGGGGGAAGATGTGATCAAAGAAACGGGGCTTTTATATGATGTTATCTATGATATTCATGGGAAGACAAGCGCCGCCGATACCAGGGAAGTGTGCAAACGGTTTTTGGAAGCAGATGTGGATTTAATTCTCTTCTGTGGGGGAGATGGGACGGCAAGGGACGTATATAGTGTGATAGGGACAGATATACCGATGCTCGGCATACCGGCCGGCGTGAAGATGTATTCCGGAGTCTTCGCGATAGATCCTGTGGCGGCTGGTGATCTCTTGGAAGATCTTCTCTCTCATCAAAACCATTCGATCCTTACAGACAGCGAGTATGATGAAGATCGCATCAAGATCAGAGATGCTGAAGTAGTAGATATAGATGAGAATGAGTACAGAAAAGGCATGTTGAAGATAGAGGTATTTGGCTATGCAAAGACTCCTTATAAGCCGACGCTCGTTCAGGGACGGAAGTTTGTATTCTACGGTGAGGATGAGGAAGTATCCAAAAGGGAGATAGGAAGGTTTGCATCGGAGTTTATGAGGGATGGCTCTCTATATATACTCGGTGCTGGGACGACGACGAAGGCAGTGGCAGACGCCTTAAATCTCGAAAAGACACTTCTCGGTGTCGATGTAATAAAAGATGGAAGGTTGATCAAGAGCGATGCAAATGAGAACGACCTTTTGAATATCTTGGAAGGTGAGAAGAGCACAAAGATAATCGTTAGCCCGATAGGTGCCCAGGGATTCATCTTTGGGAGAGGGAATCAGCAGATCAGTTCGAAGGTGATAAGAAAGGTTGGGATAGGAAACGTGATCGTCATCGCAACACCCTACAAACTGGAGCAGACACCCTACCTCTTCGTCGATACGGGAGACGCCGACCTCGACCGCTCATTCTCTGGATATATGAGTGTCGTGTGTGGGTACAGAATGGCAGAGCGAAAGGAGGTGCAGGTACACGGAGGTTCGTTCTCTTAAGTGATAGAAAGATTTAGAATAGGTGAGTGATATAGAAGAAGGAGGTGTTATAAGATGGGAAAGTTACTCTGGTATCCCTCTGAGGAATATATAAAACAGGCTAACGTGACCCGATTCATTGGCTTCGTCAATGAAAGATACGACCTTAAAATTGATTCATACGAGGAGTTATATGGCTGGTCAATTGAGAAAATACCGGACTTTTGGGCTTCTGTGTGGGAATTTGGAGAAATTATAGCCTCTCGTGGATACGATGAGGTGGTTGATGATTTAAGAAAGTTTCCCGGGGCAGAGTGGTTCAGTGGCGCAAGATTAAATTTTTCCGAGAACCTCTTGAGATATAGGGATGATCGTATAGCCTTTATATTTAAAGGAGAGACTTTTAAATCTATTAAGATGACTTATGCAGAGCTTTACACTTCTGTAGCTCGCCTGGCAAAGTCGCTGCGCAAGAT
>CABGHG010000149.1 GCA_902158735.1 Candidatus Methanolliviera sp. GoM_oil | reverse complement strand
CTCTATTTCCACCCTTTTTCTTGCTTCGGTAAGTTTTCTTCCGATCAGATATCCTATGAAAATGGATACCAGAACGAGAATAAAGAAACCTATCATCTCATCGCTTAACATTTTGAACACCTCCTTTTCTCGAGACAAAGGGGTTATCCTTCAGGAAAAACCTCAGATCCTTTTCGAGATCCATGCTAACGCCGATCCGTCTCGAACTTCCCACATCTTCATCTCTTTTTCCCTCCTCAATTCTTATAATCGAGCTCTCATCATACACATTTAGACCGTTGTGCTCCTTTGTTATTTCCATCGCCTTTGTGAGTTTTCCGGGCCCGTTCGTCATATCGCACATTTTTTTTATTTTGCTCCGATTCTTTTTCATTTTTTCAACGCCTTCCAAAGGCTCTATACCCCTTATCAGAACGCCTGATGGATCGCCGTTTGCACCGGTAATGACGTTGAAGAGCCAGTTTCCATGAACCATGTACACAAAAGTCGTGCCACCCTCCTCCCACATCCATCTGTTTATCTGTTTCAATTTGCCGCCATAAGCACGGGACGCGGGATCCCCAGCACCGAAGTAGGCCTCCGTCTCCACTATCTTTCCCCTGAGCACCTCATTATCAAGATCCCGGACAAGCGTACATCCAAGAAGATCTCTAGCCACGATATCTGCATCTCTGAGAAAAAATTTCTTTGTAATAATAGACATAATGGACCGGTCGGGATTTGAACCCGAGGCCTCCGCCTTGCGAAGGCGGCGATCTACCAGCTGATCTACCGGCCCCACTATGCTGTATGTATGTTATCTTTAGATATAATTCTTTTCGATATTTTGTTTTTGGATCTGGATCATACCATCTGGATCATATCATCTAGATCATACCATCTGGATCATGGTACATGTATTGCAATGTACCTGCATTTAGCATGAGGATCCTGCAACATTGCAAGCCAATCAACGAATCCAGATCAAGGTAATGCCCGAAGCAGAAGAAACTTTGAAATACGGCAAAAGCTATATAAATTCAGAAAAGTTATACTGTTTATGATAGAACAAAGATCTTTGGATTTTCTGAAGCAACTTATGAATACGACCAGCCCATCAGGTTTTGAAGGTGAAGCATCGCACCTATGGTGTGACGAAGCCAGAAGGTTTACAGACAATGTCAAAGTTGACCTGCATGGAAATTCCATAGCCATCGTAAATCAGGGAGGAAGCCCCAGGGTGATGATAGCGGGGCATCTGGACGAGATCGGCCTTATGGTGAACTACATAGATGATGATGGATTTATCTACTTCAGTGGAATTGGAGGCTGGGATCCGCAGATCCTGGCTGGCCAGAGAGTCTGGATCCAGAGCAAAGAAGGAAAAATAAAGGGAGGTATAGGCAAAAAACCGATTCACATGCTGACGAAAGAGGAACGAAAGAAGGCAGTGGAAATAAAAGATCTCTGGATAGACATTGGTGCCAAAGATAAAAAAGATGCAGAAAGATTGATTTCAATAGGTGATCCGATAGTTTTGGCGTATGATCTTTGTGAAATGGAAAATGGATTGATTCTGTCAAAGGGTTGTGACGACAAGACCGGAGCCTTCGTTGCTCTGGAGGCCGCCAGAATGCTCTCGACCCTCAAGCCAAAGGCTGAGATCTATGCCGTGGCTACCGTACAGGAAGAGGTGGGCCTCCGTGGCGCAACGACCAGCGCTTTTGGAGTAGATCCGAAGGTGGGCATCGCGGTTGACGTGGGATTTGCCACCGATTTTCCAACTATGAAAGAGGAGAAAAAGAGGGTTGGAGATGCAAGGATCGGCAGCGGCCCGATAATAGCCAGGGGAGCGAACATAAACCACAAGATATATGATCTCCTTGTGGAGACCGCCAAGGAGCACAAGATCTCGTATCAGATCTCCGGTGCGCCTCGCGGAACGGGGACCGATGCAAATCCAATTCAGCTTACCCGGTCGGGCGTGGCAGCGAGCCTGGTCTCCATACCAAACAGGTATATGCACACCCCCTGCGAGGTCGTGAGCCTCAAGGACATAGAGGAAACTTACAAACTGATCGCATACGCCATAGAGAAGATCAATGACGAAATGGATCTGACCCCGTTCTAAATCGTCGATTCAGAAATTGAAGAGTTTGCGGGATTAAGTTTTTATCGCAGTAAACCCCACAATATAGGTTGCAAAAACATGAAATTAACGTCGAAGAATGTAAAATATTTACAAGTAAAAAAAAGAGTGCTGGTGGTAAGCATTATTGCTGATGGTACTACCTACCGCCAACCAGGCTGTAACTAAATTTTTCTCTGTTGTGAATGAATTCACCCTTCCAGGGGAACTGGCTCGGGCAGCTCAGGCAAATAATAATAGGATACCCGAATGGGGATAGCCCAATCAGAAGTTGATATTGAACCGAAAAGAAGCTCAAATAATTTCCCTAAACGAGTTGGCTTCTGGGAAGTGGTCACGGCAATTTTGTAATCTCCCTCTTCCTCAAAGGTGTATACAAATTCAAGAGAATCTGAGTACACTTCATCACCCGATGGAGAAATTACGGTTATATTATATGAAGGAGACCAGAGGCATCTCTCAAAGAGTCTCATAAAGATTTTAGAAGGATAAAACATTAGCCTGAATATAATGCCCTCAGACCGCTGAGTTTTTAATTGCATGGGAGCGTCCTCTTCCGTAATCTTAAAAGTTACTGTCTTAGAGTTTGTGCTAAAAAAGAACGTTTTTGGTAGAAATGTGTAGTCCCTCTCTGTATACTTCACCATTTTACCCAGAACAATGGTCTCTCTTTCCTCAGCTTCGCCACATACTGTTTGCAGAGAAACAAAAAAAAGCATCCCCACCATAAGAGTTACACCAAGTTTTGAATTCATGTATTTTAATACATTTTTCATTATATTAATTTTTGGGCCACTAAACAATTGTGTGCTATCTCCATAAAAAAGTTTTAAATAAAAAGCGACACATTCATTTTTATGAAAAGGTTGCTCATTTTTGTTCTGGCCGCGCTCTTTCTGGTATCGCCGGTGATCGCTGAATTTCAGGGCAAAAAAGGAGAGAGCGCGACCTATGAATCTTTGCAAAATGGTGCCGTATCTGCAAAAATTACTTTTGGCGTTGATGGTGACTATATGATTGGCAATGTTATTACAACCAAGTTTATTGCTGAACAGAAGGGGTGAGGATACGCGGTTATCTGGATTCGCATGGCAAGCCCATCAGGATTGAGATGTACCTTACAAACTCTGTAGATCCGGTTATTGTGGTTGGTTTCGAAGGCAACAAGGCAACAATTATATTTCCAACATCCCTAATGCCAACGGCAATCGATACTGCAAAAAAGCCAATAATGCAGTCTGTAATAGTAAACATAACCTCAAACACTTATGTTTTGGAATTCTATTGGCAATCCATCAGATACTTTCCAATTGAAGTTGGATATACAAAGAATTTTCAACTCTTTGAACCGACGATTGGAATTTTAGGGCTCTCTGATTCACTGATAAACACAACTTTGCAGGTCACTGATAGAGAGAACATAACAGTGAACGACGTAACCTACGACTGCTATAAAGCAACAATAAGATATGAGATACCATCTACAATAAGAGAGATGCCATTTATAATTCAGCAAGGCCCAATTGAAGAGCATATCTGGCTCAGGGTCAGTGATCTTTTAATGGTTAGAAGCTCTAGTTCATTTTCAATTTTTAACCCTGAAACAGGTACTACTACGGACACCTCTTCTGAAACGAGGCTTGTGAGTTTAACCTATGAATAAAAATCTCAATGATTAAAACTCCAGTCCCGCAAGATAAACATCTGGCTATCTTCTAGTCAACCCTATATGCAGAGAACGTCCTGTTAACAGAGTTTCGCAGATCACGTTTTAATAAGAAGGTTCTTGTTTCCGACGCTACCAGCAAAGTTAAGTTTTTATCGCAGTAAACCCTATATTTATTGGATGAGCAGCTACAGGTGTTTACTCTGCAGGGGCGGTAAAAATCTCTGTGGAAAAGATTACTGTCCCATACTTCTAAAGAATAAAGCCTATTCCAGAGTAATACCGACAAT
>CABGHG010000148.1 GCA_902158735.1 Candidatus Methanolliviera sp. GoM_oil | reverse complement strand
GATTCGCCCAGATATATGAGCTCACCCATCAACTGAGGGGAGACGCGCACACGCAGATTTCCCCACAGCCGAAGATCGCGTGGAAACACAACATGGGTGGCGGCGTTGGAATCGGGATGGCTTATGCCGTTGACGTCTTGGGAAGGGATTGGTGAGATAAATGAGAGATGTATCGATAATAGGGATCGGAAGAACAGACTTTGGAATGGGAGGAAACTTCATCGATCTCGCTGGCAAGGCAATCAAGAAAGCTCTAAAAGATACAGAAAACCTTGATAAGGAGGAGATCGAGCTCGCATACTGCGCACGCTCTTTCAATATGCCGATGAACGCGGGTCAGATGATGCTGGATGAGGCGGAGATGTTGAGTATAGGTGCCTTCAACGTGGAGAATGGCTTCACAACGGGTGCGACCGCACTCAAAGACGCATATTACGACGTAGCGGCCGGAATTAATGACATGGTCCTGGTTGCCGGAAGCGCGGAGATGGATGAACCCGGCTCGTTGATCACCCATTCAGCAGGCCAAGCGTGGGATGTGAGAGAGGTAAGTTATCCCCCTTATGAGGCGATGTTTGCAAAACTGGCGAAGGCACACATGGAGAAGTACGGTACGACGAGGGAGCAACTCGCGGCGGTTGGTGTAAAGAATCGTAACAACGGATCGCTCAATCCCCACGCTTTCTTAAAGGAGAAGGTGACGGAGGAAGAAGTCTTAAATTCGAAGATGATCGTCGATCCGCTGACCGAGTATATGTGTTCTCCCCTCGTGAGCGGCGCGGTGGCATTCATACTCTGCCCGACCCAAGTGGCCAGTTATTACAACGATCAACCGATAAGAATTGCTGGCTGTGCGATGACGAGTGGTAAACCGGGTATGGAATTTTTGGAGTCTGCCTACGATCCGATTACGAGGGCCGCGATGGAATCGTACGGAATGGCGAAACCGTTCTTCAGGGTAAAAGATATAGACGTTGCACAGGTTTACGATCTCTTCTCGATCAGAGAGTTGGTTGCTTATGAGGCACTCGGATTCTGTAAGAAAGGCGAGGGCGGAAAATGGATCAAAGAAGGTTTGCCCATGCTGGACGGCGAACTTCCGGTGAATACAGACGGGGGGTTGATGGCAAACGGGTTATCTCTCGGTGGTTCTACGTTGGCCCAAGTCTATGAGTTGGTTCTGCAATTGAGGGGAAAAGCCGGCGATAGACAGGTGCCAGATGCAAAATGGGCGCTACAAGAGTGCGGAGGAAGCGGAGGAAGCGGTTTCTGCGGTGGAATAGGTGGAATTGGATTTGGAACAGGTGGCAGCTACTTCGTAAACATATTCACAAACGAGTAAAAGAGAAAGGAAAAGACCCGCTTTTGCTGGAAAAGCGGGTAAATTTTTTATTTTTTTTTAATCTTTTTTATTTACCTCATATCTTGAACTTAAGAGCTCTTGCGAAACTCATCATCAGAGGCACCAGGAGATTCAACTTCGATGCATCATATACTTCTCCCTCTCTCCACGTCACAATATCCCCTCCCATTAAAGAGGATATCACGTCTCTCTCTCCTGATAGCATCTCCGACAATATTTTGGGGGATATATCGATGAAGAAATCTGGTTCATCGGATATACCATCGACCGAGAGCTCATCGCCATTTATCTTCACCCCTATCTCGATGGTATCTCCAATCTTCACGTTGAAGATCATCTCCTCCGTTAAAGATATCTCCTTTTTTATCTCCTCGTCTTCTGAAGCAATTCTTTCGACTTCTCTGGCTATATCATCCGCGGTCACTTCCTTCTCCTCGATTGCATCTTTAAGCAATTCTTTCAATCCATCTGGCATTTTAGCATCTCCACACGATACACGTTGAGATCCAACATCAACTACATTAAAAAAGTTATGCTTTTCTCAGAAATATCAGCCATACATCTATATGGATAAGATCGGTTAAGTTATGGATTGTTCTTCCACGATAAAAAATCCAAGAGGGAAACATTTATGTTTTATAATGTAAAATAAGAATAAGTAAAAAGTTTAAAAAGAGGTGACTTAATGGAAGATAAATATGTGGAGAAACCCTGGCTCAGAACGTACGAGATCGGTTGTATACCGGAGACCTTCGAACCGTATCCAGAGATAACTTACACGGAGAACCATCTCTATAAGACCACTGAAAAGTACCCAAACGAGTTGGCGCTCGTTCAGCTTGACTACGAGATGACGTGGAAGGAACTGAGAGATAAGGTCGATAGGCTCGCAACTGCTCTCTACGATATGGGAATAAGGAAGGGGGACGTCGTCGCGAGCTGTAATACGACATCGATACAGTTTGCGATATGTGAGTTCGGGATACCGAGGATCGGGGCGATACACTGCGTGTTAAATCCAATAGACTCTCTGGATGGCATCGTGGACAAACTCGAGCGCACGAACTGTGAGACGATCATATGTATGCACACGAACGTGAAGGAGAGAGATATCATCGACAAGATAGAGGAGGCGAAGGAGAAGACAAAGTTGAAGACGATAATAGTCTCAAAACTCGAAGATTTCTCTCAGAATCCCCCCAGCCACGAGGAAGAGGAGGGCGTGATCTGGCTCACCGATCTCTTGGAGAAACATTCCCCTAATCCTCCAAAGGTGGAGATAGACGTGAAGAAAGATTGCGCACAGGTCTTCTTCACGGGTGGGACGACTGGAAGACCAAAAGGTGTGATGCTCTCGCACTACAATCTGGTGGCGCATGACATAAAATTCCTGGGAACGGTAATGCCACAGACCCTCCTATCAAAGGACGATGGGCTCTTGCACGGTTTTACCCGGGTCAGCATGATGCTGCCGATATCGCATCTTTATGGGCACGAGATGTTCCGCATGTTCATCAGCCGCGGATTCGCACAGCTCCTTCAGTCGGACCCGAGGGATACGAAGGAGGCGGTCAGATTGGCGAAGAAGTATCACCCGCTGATGTTCATGGGATCTCCGACGCAGTATTATCGATTGTTGAAGGAGCAGGCTGAGTTCATGGAAGGGTTTGGGACGATATTTGGGTCCGGTTCAACGGCACTACCTCCAGCAACACAGGAAGAGATCGAGGAGAAGGCAACAAGCATCGTAATGCAGGGATATGGAACATCGGAGCTTTCAGGTGAGGGAGTTCTCCCGACGACGGCCGTTCTATCTGCCCCGTTCTTAGGCGGCAAGGAGACGGCCGGCAAGGCATTCCATATACTGGACAGGGTATTGAAGATGCCAGGTGTTATTCCACTCTTAAGAATGGGAATGGGATTGATCGGCCGGGAGAATATAGCCATAATAGGGACGAAAGCGTTATCATTCCTATCCAAAAACGTGCTCGCCACTCCTTTCGGCAGGGAAAAAGAACTCAGGGGTACGATAGGATTGCCGACAGTGGATACGACGTTCAAAGTGATAGACGAGGATACCGGAGAGCCAATACCAATACCAAAACTCGTGAAAGAGGGATTGAGGGGGGAGATGTGTGAGGGAGGCCCCTCTGCGATGCTCGGATACTGGCCAAACGTAGGAGACGGACTGGACGAGGACGGGATGATACACACGGGGGACGTGATAAAGATGGATGAATGGGGACAGGTCTACGTGCAGGACAGAACGAAAGATATGATAAACATCTCCGGGTACAAGGTCTATTCGATAGAGCTGGACGATATGCTGTACGGATATCCAGGTGTGAACGAGGCGGCCGTGGTTGGCATTCCGGATCCGGAGAGACCTGGCCAAGAGAGGGTGAAGGCGTTCGTTGTCCCAAAGCCGGAGTACAGGGGGAAGATAAAGGAAGAAGATATAATAAAGTTCTTCAGGGGAAAAGTCCCGCCCTACGCCGTTCCAAAGTCAGTCGAGATCAGGGATGAAGAACTTCCGAAGACGCCGACGGAGAAGATATTCAAGAAGCAGTTGAGGGAGGAAGAGATCGAGAAGATGAAGAAGGCGGGGATACTAAAATAAATTAATTTTTTATTTTTTTATATCCTCACGACTTCGTCGTGGTGCTGGCCAACTTCGTTGGTGGCATGTGAAAATGTCTCACAGCAAAATGTTTCATTTTGCGTGCACCAAATCGAAGATT
>CABGHG010000147.1 GCA_902158735.1 Candidatus Methanolliviera sp. GoM_oil | reverse complement strand
ATTTGATCTACAAGGATACATATTTTAACACGGGCTTTGTTAGGTAGATCACGGGAGACAACAGATGGAGAATATAAAAGAAGGAAGTATTATAGAAGGTCCAAACTGGCCAGAGCCGGTTGAGATCAATCTGATTGAGAAGATGGGTGATTATGTACGCATGGTCGGTGCTACTACAATTTCCAAGCAGCACATAGACCAGATAATCTCAATTGAAGAATTTTCAAAGTTTGCCATAAAGGAAAGCGGCTCAAAGTTCTCCGAAGAACCGCGGAAAGTCTTTTTGGCATTAGAAGAGACCCGCTACAAATTTGCGTCTATATATGATCCGCTTTTAGCTATGAACGCGTCTAAAGTGGATCCACTTCCGCACCAGATCGAGGCGGTCTATGGTCGTATTCTCAAGCTTCCAAGAATCCGCTTTCTTATAGCAGACGATCCCGGTGCCGGGAAGACGATAATGGCGGGGCTAATCATCAAAGAGCTAAAACTCCGTAAATTAGCAAAAAAGATCCTGATCGTTGCTCCTGGTCATCTAAAAGATCAATGGAGAAGAGAACTGCATGACAGATTTGATGAAAATTTTACGGTGATAGACAGAATGTTTATGAACGCTCTTTATGGGGAGAATGCCTGGATTAGAGAGAACCAGGCGATAACCTCAATAGATTTCGCCAAGAAGGACGATATACGTTCATCTATATCGACTACACATTTTGATCTGGTGATAGTCGATGAGGCTCATAAGATGAGTGCCTATCGCTATGGTGATAAGACCGAGGAGACGAGTCGTTACAAACTTGGAAAGATACTATCAAGGATAACCGAGCACCTTCTCTTCTTAACGGCTACACCACACAAGGGAGATCCAGATAACTTCAGGTTATTCCTGGATCTTCTTGAACCTGGATTTTTTGCCACGAACGAGATGGTTGAAGAATCTTTGAGAAATAAAGATAATCCACTCTTCATCAGACGTATCAAGGAAGATCTAAAGGACTTTGACGGAAAACCGCTCTTTCTGCCGAGACACGTAGAGACGATCTCATTCAATTTGGGGGCTAAATCTGCGGGAGAGAAGGATCTTTACAATAGATTGTCCGAGTATGTTGAGGTTCAGTACAACCGAGCTTTAACAAAAGACAAGAGGAGGAACGTCGCATTTGCTCTTGTAATCCTTCAGCGCAGACTGGCTTCGAGCACTTATGCACTGCTGAGATCTTTGGAGAGGAGGAAGAATAGACTCAAAGATCTGATAAAAGGGGTGGAGGATAGATCATATAGGGACGAAGATCAAAAGAATGTCTTTGATCTTGAAGATCTTGAAGAGGTTGAAGATCTTAACGAAGAGGAGAGATGGAAAGAAGAAGAGATCTGGGAGACATTGAGCGTTGCCGAGAACAGAGAAGAGTTAGAAAAAGAGATAAATACTCTGGATGACTTGATACTCCGTTCTAAAGATATTATCCAAGGGGAAGACGAGCTAAAGTTAAAAGAACTTAAAAGAGCGTTAAAGGATCTGGCTGAGAAGTATCCTAATAGAGAAGATAAAAAGATTCTGATCTTCACAGAATCAAAAGACACTCTCGACTATCTTGAGAAGAAGATCAAGGGCTGGGGCTATTCTGTAAATACGATACACGGACAGATGGCACGTGAAGCAAGAGTCAAAGCCGAATCGGTATTCAAAGATGAGACACAGGTTATGGTGGCGACTGAGGCTGCAGGTGAAGGTATAAATCTCCAATTCTGCCATTTGATGATAAATTATGATATACCGTGGAACCCAAACCGTCTGGACCAGAGAATAGGTAGGATTCATCGGTATGGCCAACAGAAAGAGGTCTTTGTCTTCAATCTGGTCGCAGAGGACACGAGAGAAGGTAAAGTGCTCAAGCAGATGTTTGATAAGTTGAGCGAGATAAGACGTGCACTGGGCGATAAGGTCTTTGACGTGATCGGAGAGGTCTTCCAAGAGAAGAACCTATATCAGCTATTGATGGAGGCTGCCGCCAATGCAAGAGATATTGACGATATCCTGAAAGATTTAGATATCAAGATAGATGAAGAATACATAAATAAAGTCAAAGAGAACTTAGGAGAGAGTCTTGCAACACGCTACATAGATTATACCCGTATAAAAGAGATGGCAAAACGGGCAAGAGAAGATAGGTTGATACCTGAATATACCGAGAGCTTCTTCAAAAAAGCTTTTTTAATGGCGGAAGGAAAGATAAGAGAACTAAAAGATGGATTTTTGTCCATAGATTCGATACCTTATGAGATCAGAAGGGTTGCCGATGATGATATATTCAAAAAATCTTATGGCTGGCTACAGAGAAGGTATCGAAAGATTACGTTCGATAAGGAGATCGCATTTAAAAATCCCGATGCCACATTTGTATCATTTGGCCACCCGCTCTTTGAAGCGGTGTTGATATGGATCGAGCGTAATTTCCAGAGGGCTCCTTTAAACGGTGCTATCTTTTTAGATCCCGATGGAAAATTAGATGGATACATTCTATATTACGATGGCGAGATTGGAGATGGAAACGGAAAAGTTGCAGGCAGGAGACTTTTTGCTTTTTACATGGATAAAGACGGAAGAGAGATAGATGAGGTTTCTCCCTCAATTATCTGGGATCTTGCAGGTGCAGAGGTAAAAGAAGATGCTGAAGGTGATGAGAGAGTCAGTATGGATATTGAAGTTCTCAAGAGAGGCGTTTCTAACAGTGTGATCTCAAAGCTTGAAGATTACAAGCGCGAGGTCTCTATAGAAAGAGAGAGACAGGCAAGGATAAAGGAGAAGTATGGCGTAAGTTCGCTTAAGTATCTGATAAATAAACTCGATGGCGAGCTTATCTCTTACTATGATAGGAAAAATAGGGGAGAGAACGTCGATCTTGTGATAAGAAACAAAGAGGAGCGAAAAGAGGGATATATAAGATCACTCGAGGAACTTAAAAGAGAGATAGAGAAGGAGAAGAGCTTAACGATGGATATGCCACACTTCGTCGGAATAATTAAGGTGATACCTTCCAAGGACAGATCGATGTATAGTAATGCCGAGGTGGAAGGTGTTGGGATGAGGGTGGCGATGGATTACGAGATCAAGAATGGAAGGATTCCTGAGGATGTATCTGCCGAGAACCTCGGATTTGATATACGATCTAAGGATGAGAGAGGAGATTACAGATATATCGAGGTTAAGGCGAGGGCTGGATCTGGGAGTGTGGCATTAACGCAGAACGAGTGGTTCAAAGCCAGAAGGTTTAAGGATGATTATTATCTGTACGTTGTCTTGAATGCTTCTTTGGAGCCAGAGCTTTACGTTATAAGAAACCCTACAGAGAATCTGGAAGCAGAGGAGAAGGTTGAGATCGTCAGATATTTTGTGCCTCTGGAAGAGATAAGAGAGAAAGGGGAGAGAGGGGAGATAAGAAGATGAAGACGCTCAGTGAGATACATTCTATCTTATCTACATATAAAGAAGAGTTGAGGAAGAGATACAAGGTTAAAGATATTGGTATCTTCGGCTCTTATGTGAGAGGGGAAGAAGAAGAGAAGAGTGATCTGGATATTCTCGTGGATTTTGAGAAAGATGCAGAAATTGGCCTTCTGGAGTTTGTAAATATGGAGAATTACTTAAGTGATTTGCTGGGCATAAAGGTAGATCTTGTGGAAAAACCCGTATTAAAACCGAGGATAGGGAGAAACATTTTAAAAGAGGTGATTTATCTATGAAGAGGTTCATCGAGGAGAGTTTTCCAGTAAGAGAGGTGAGCGCAGAAGGGGCAAGAGAGAAGAATATAAGACACGGGCATATCTCAACATTACATATTTGGTGGGCTCGCAGGCCTTTAGCTTCATCGAGGGCGACAAATTATGCCTCTTTAATCCCTGCACCCGATCCGAAAGATATTGATGAATGGGAGAGGACGAGGCAGTTTATTGCAAATTTTTCAAAGTGGGAAAATTCTCTAAACCAAGGTATGATAGAGAAAGCAAGAAGGGATATTTTAAAGGCTAATGGTGGTCTGCCGCCAAAGGTTCTGGATCCTTTTGCTGGTGGCGGTGCCATACCTTTAGAGGCGTTAAGATTGGGTTGTGAGACTTATGCCTGCGATCTAAATCCTGTTGCGGTTTTGATAGAAAAATGCACGCTTGAATATCCACAGAAGTACGGAA
>CABGHG010000146.1 GCA_902158735.1 Candidatus Methanolliviera sp. GoM_oil | reverse complement strand
ACTTGCCATATCAGACCACAAACGAAACGCATCTGAATAGGCGCCAAAAACACCTTTTTCTTCAGCCATGTTTGTTTACCTCAATAAACTGTTGGAGTGTATTAT
Source organism: Candidatus Methanolliviera sp. GoM_oil (assembly GCA_902158735.1). GTDB lineage: Archaea > Halobacteriota > Methanoliparia > Methanoliparales > Methanoliparaceae > Methanolliviera. The sequence goes on along the minus strand of CABGHG010000146.1, from coordinate 4,092 downwards.
ATATAAACTTTTCTTTTATACATAAACTTTTCTTTTTTTGTTTGGTTTTTAGCTGATAAACTAATTCTTTTTTATGCTGTAAACTGTGGCGATCTGCACAATTCTTTCGCTATTGCGGATGATTCTTCATTATTTTATAATAGAAAGATGAAACCGATAGCAAGAGATAAATCCTAATACTTCAAAAATTCTCTCATGAAGATTGGCACCGTTATCCTATCCATCTTTCTCGTCTTCATCATCTCTTCATCGGTGGTCGCGATACCCGAGAACGAAGTTTTTGGTTCGTATCCATTAATCTATAAGGTCTATCCAAATCCCTATACAAAGGGAGAGGGCGATGAATTCATATCAATAATAAACCCAATCGACCGGACGGTAAATTTGAACGGATACTCAATCACGGATTTGGAGGGTGAAATCTTTTTTCCACCTTTCTCGCTTCCCCCGGGAAAGACGTGTTATTGGGCGTATTCAAGCGAAGAATTCAAAAAGAGCTTTGGATTTTATCCGGATTTTGCCTATATCGTCGATACTAACTCTAAAACGAAGATGATCGATGGAAGGATAAAATTGGCAAACACCAGAGACGAAGTGATATTAAAGAAGAATGGAAAGATTGTAGATGTTCTCGTCTATGGAGACTCGGATTACAGGGAAGATTGGACGGGCAAACCCGTGGAAAAACCGAGAGAAGGACAGATACTAAAGAGAAACTCATTTAAAGATCATAATAATAGAGAAGACTGGAAAAGTCCAAAAGAGACTTACTGTGGACAGACAAATTTTAGGCCAGAGGAGTTTAAATTTAAGGGTAAGGTGATTGCGTTTACATCCCCCGACTCGAGTTTTTTAACTTTGACCGAATTGATCGACAAGGCGGAAGAGAGGATTTATATATACATATACACCGCCGAGAATCTCGCATTGATTCCTTCTCTAAAAGACGCATCAAAACGGGGCGTGGAGATCAAGATGCTCGTAGAGGGATCTCCTGCTGGTGGCATGGGAGAAGACGAACCAAGATTTCTCTCGTATATCAAAGATATTGGGGGAGATGTTAGGCTAACAAAAGATCCTTACGTCTTCAACCATCAAAAATTTGTGATCTTAGACGATGTGACTGTGGTAACGTCCGAAAATATGGGATATTCCGGTCTTCCTGTCGATAACAGATACGGCAACAGGGGTTTCTGGATCGCAATATGTGATAAAGATGTATCCGCATATTATTTGAAAGTTTTTTTGAATGATTGGAATCACGCATCTTCCTTTGAAGAAGAGAAGATCTCATCTTTTGGATTAGAGAGAGGATACGTTCCTATAGGGAGATACGATCCTAAATTTGAATCAAAGATCTTTGATGGAGAGTTCACCGTCTTTCCCGTGATTGGACCAGATTTCTCGATCGAGGATAACCCACTCATCGATGCGATAGATGATGCAAACAATAAGATATTGGTCGAAGTCTTCTATGCTGACCTTCTATGGCGTGAAAATCCACTGTTGAAAGGTCTAATAAATGCTGCCAGGAGGGGAGCAGATGTCTATATTCTCCTGGACTCTTCAGATTATAATGTGGAGCCGGATAAGATCGATAACGATGATTTTGTGAGATATATCGAAGGGTTGGGAGAAGATCACTTGCATGCAGAGACGATAGATAAAGATGGTCTCTTAAAACTACATAACAAGTCTATGATAATAGATGATTCCGTATTCATATCAAGCTTCAATTGGAATCGCAACAGCTTCATGCGAAACAGGGAAGCTGGTGTTCTAATCTATAACAAAGAGCTGGCAAGATATTATGAAGATATCTTCTGGCATGACTGGGGCAAAAGTAAAATTGAGAGAGGCACGCTGATCATGATACTTTGTTTGATCGTCGCCTTTGTCTCGTTTCTGGTATGGAAGAGGTTTAGAGTCACAAGAAATAAAAAATAGTCTATTTTTAAGATGAATATTTAAGAATGATCTTTACTAAAAGATCTACAATTTTTCCTCCTTATATTCCTTCGCCAGCTTGGCATAGCCTAATGCAGTTGATCCATCGATCCACATCGACTGTTTTTGTGAGACTTTTCCTTTAATCTGTGCTGGAACGCCTACAACGAAAGATTCGCTTGGAATTTTCACCCCATCAAGAACGACCGCACCCCCGGCGATTATACAGCGATCGCCGATCTCAACATTGTGCAATACGGTGGCGCCTATACCTATCAATACGTTATCTCCGACCTTCTTGGCGTGAACCATTGCAGAGTGCCCAATTATCACATTATCTCCGATCGTCACCGGTGTCAAACCTCCGTGAATCACAACATTATCCTCGACATGGGTGTTCTCACCGATCCTCACCGGGTTGAAATCTGCCCTTATTACCGCTCCTGGCCAGACACTGGAGTTCTCACCGATCTCCACGTCTCCAACTATATAAGCCGCTTCGCTGACAAAAACCGATTTTGCAATTCTGGGTTTTCTTTCTCCTAATTTTCTTATCATATATCTCCTCTCTTTCAAAAATTAGATATCATCGAGACGCGCTCGATTAAGACGTCTTCAACGATCTTAGCAATCTTTTCTCTCATATCATCGAATGTGATATCTATCTTCTTCTTCCTTTTAAATATCTCATCAAAAATTTTCTCTCCTGCCTCGTCATCTTCTTCAACGATAAATACCTCCGATCTTTTGTGGACGTGAACGGTTGGGAGGAGTTTATCGGAGTCGTTATCCACAATGCCTATCACCGGCACATCAAATCTGAACGCGATATCAGAGACGACCGTGGTCGTGTCATCTCCAACGCTGACCACACCTTCACATCCTCTGATAATTTTATATACATCGTATCCAGCATGATCGACAAACGCCATGCCTTTTGCTTCTACTTTCTCCTTTACCTTTAAGACCCTCGCCTCTTCGTAATCCCTCAAACATTTTGTCGTATCTAATTTAGCCTCTCTTATATCTATTCTCATATTTTCTAGCTTTTTTGATGCTTCATCCTTTAGATCTATGCCCTTCACTTCAATGATCTTTTCATTCAGCCCGACGATCGTTACATCTTTAGAAAATGCCTTTCCTGCCGTCATATTGTTTATCAAGAGATAATCCCCTGGCTCGACCGCCAGCACCTTTCTAAATATCTTTTCTCCTTCCCGCCACAAAACTTTTCCGAAGTCAGGCGAGTCTTTAACGTTTAAAGAGAGTTTTTTTGCGAAAGATTTTGCTATCTCACCCGAATTTTTTGTCCATGGAATCAATGTCATCTCAGAGAGTTCTATTTGAATTACGGGCTTATCAAGGACGTTTGCCCTCTTTATTATGTGCCAACAATATGCGTATCCACTTTCCGGGCTCTTCGAATATGTTACTACGACCAAGAGATCATTCTTCTCTGAAAGTTTTGATAGGCAGACGGATGATTTGCATTCTTCTATCTGTACTTCCTTTTCTAAGAAGGAGTCAAAACACGCCGTTATCCCCATCGTTCCATTTATAACCGTTTGGACCTCTCCAAAATCCTTTAAGGATTTGATCACCTTTTTTGCAAAACCTGCATCAAAGATCTTTGGTCCATGAAAGAATACGCCAATTCTCAATATCACTCATACTTTAATTTTGCTCAAAAGATAAATAGTTTCTTATATAAAATATTGGGTTATCCGACAAGGCAGAATGCCAATAGAAAAATTTATTAATCAATGCCCATACGTGAAAATATCATGAAGATAGGAGTTGCTTCAAGTGGAAAAGGGGGTCTTGACGATATGACCTCGCCAGTCTTTGGTAGGTGTCCAGCTTTTACGATAGTCGAAGTAGATGAAAAAGAGATAAAAGGTTCCTATACTGTTAATAACAGCTTTTCAGGGGCATCCGGTGGTGCCGGAATCCAGTCCGCTCAGATGCTGATAAATGAAGGCATAAAAGTCATCATCGCTGGTAATTACGGGCCGAACGCGTCGACGGTCTTTGGCCAGGCAGGTGTTGAGATGGTTTCTCTACAGGGTATACCGGTAAAGGATGCCGTGATGAAATATTTAAGTGGAGCGGTGAAGGGCGGTATCACACAACCGACTGGTCAGC
>CABGHG010000145.1 GCA_902158735.1 Candidatus Methanolliviera sp. GoM_oil | reverse complement strand
GTCTGTTGTATCATGTCCGTCCTCATAGCCCAGATAGGGATAGTACCCCAAGCTAAGAGCATAAACTTATATATCAAACAGATAATTTACATGCATGACAAAAAGAGTTTACAGGAGTAGAAAGATCAAGATACTGGGAGGAGTCTGTGGAGGAATTGCAAATTATCTCGATATTGATCCCGTGATCGTGAGGCTTCTCTGGGCTTTCCTTTGTCTAGCAGGGGGCTTTGGGGCAGTTGCGTATGCAATATGCTGGATAGTCATACCTCTGGAGCCAGAAGTGCAGGAAGCGCCAACCGAAGGTGAAACGGCTAAGAATGAAATCGCAAAAGAGGCTGAAGTGGTTACTCCCAGTACTGAAAAAGAGTCAAGTTTATTGCTGATGGGCATTTTTTTGATCTCGCTTGGTGTACTATGGATCACAACCCAGCATTTCCACCTGCGTGGCTTTTGGGGGATGGGTGCGATTCTTTTGGGCATAATGATAATATCTTATGGCCTTATAGAGAAAAAGTGATCTTATACTCCCCTCCTTTTCTCAATTTAACCATTGACAGAGTGCCCGCATTATGATAGGGGATCTCTTTTCCATTCTCCAGGATCTCTTTAACATCTCCATAAATCCAGAAATTGCAATCATCTCTGACATTCCATAAGCATAATACATTGCCGCTTTTGCCATCCTCTTCCATCTTTATCTTTATCTGCACCCTCGAGCCATTGTCAATGGCAAACAGCCTTTTCCCATCTTTAAAGAGCACAGAAGAGCTTTCGTTGTTGATTACGGAATAGCTTTCATTCCTGTAGGTAAACCTTATCCCCCCCTCTTCCCACGGGGGCATGGCCAAACCAATTGTTCCATTGACCTCTGGGTAAAAACCGTAGCCACCAAAGAGAATTGCGGCTCCCGGAAAAGAGCTCCCTCCCTGCTTGAAGCCCCAGGTTGTATAAGGGTGTGGCTCTGGACAGTACCATTCTACGGGGGTAAGCCACCTATTTTCCATGGAGTATCTCCACCATCTCGTCAGCGGATATTCATAATCCCCGTTTCCCAACCACAACCTCGTCATTGCATTCACTCCATCCAAATATGGCCAATCTGAGCCATTGTGATAATGGTAGGGCAAAGCAGAAACTTCAAATGTGTCACCACCGCGGCCATTCAACCCCAGGAGATAGGAAGAATACAGGGGATAACAGCACATGACGCCCCAATCCCCATAGGGCTGCCTTCCGTTGTTCTCTGTGTGGAGAAGTTTGCTGGCCTCTTCCAGATATCTTTCTCTCTGACTCTCATCTGCCACTCCATAAAGCAAAGCTATGAAAGTGTCTCCGTTTAAATGATCCTCTCTGTTCTCCGGGATCTCTCTTTCGTAATCGATATAATAACCAAGCTTCTCGTCCCAGAAATTTTCATTTATGCTCTGCTTAACTCTCTCAGCTCTTTCGCTCATCTCTTCTGCTATAGATTCTTCTCCGATTTCTTTTGCTATCTCGGAAACACAGACAAGAGCTCTATAATAGAGAACAGAGTCATAGGTCACCTCTGGATCTCTGTAGACCTGATCCGCCCAATCTCTCTCACATCTCCATGGCTTTTCTGGAAGGTAATTGCCGTTTGTATCGGTGCTGTTGAGATACTCCATACATTTCAACATCTTTGCCCATATGGTTGAGTTGTTTATCCAGTAATCGAGAATGGAGAAATCACCACTCCATGCTATATAATCATAGACCAGCATAACAAAATAGGATGGAGAATCGTAGTAATCACTCCGCCAATCGGTTCCATTAGCATCAAGAAGGACGCCACCTGGACATTGCCCGTTGGGATGAACCCCCCTTGCCAGAGTCAGAATCTGGTCTTTAACTTTATCTATACTCCACGGCAAAAGTATCTGCGAAGTCCAGTAGCCATCTCTAAAATATGTTATTGAAGGTGTATAATTATGCTCTGTTCCGGCAAAGAGAGCTCTCGTTCCATTTGAACATTTAAATGAAGAGATCGCGCAGTCCAAGCATGCAGAAAACATGGTTTCATAGATGCTGTCATTTATCAAAAATCTCTCGTCTATCCAGTCTGCTCTTGAAACAGCGTTTCCGTATATGACATCAAAATCCTCTATTACATCGTTTGAGAATCCAAGATACAATGGCCTATCAAACTCATAATATATCTCAAGGCCATCAGCAACAACCATACAATCTATGCAATTTAGATTTGAACTGACGACAAGATTCCCCAGCCTTATGGCACCATTTTCAAGCACCTTAAAACCATCCCGGCCATACAGGGATAGAGTAAGGTTCATCGCCATTCTTTTTTGTGGAGTGAATTTCTGTACAAGTCCGCTGCTATTATCACAAAAAGTTAAGGCGATAAAATTCGGATTCCGGCATTGAAATCCAACCATGTTTGATCTCGCCAGAAGGGTTGTTGGGCTTATGTATTCTTTATCAAATTTAAACTGTACTCTGGTGTGATCTAACAAAGGGTCTGTTGCATTGACATCACACAGGTTCAGTATGCTCATGTTCCCTGCGATCTGAGCTATCATCTTTTCATTTCCAAAATTATATGTGACATTTTCCAGTTTTTTGTCTATTATTCTCGTGTCTGGCGCTTTGAAAATTGATGTATCGGCAAAGTATTCTTCATTTTCCGTGGGTTCTTGCTCAATGCATCCGGCTACAACAAAAATAAGAACCAACAGAAGAGCCATGATCTTCTTCATAAAACACATGGAACGGGGAATTAATAAAACTTTCATCCCGGGACTCCGTGTCCAGCTCCAAACGTTTCTCATTTCCTTTGTTCTGGCGGCGATCTTCAACAATTTTATATCCTCTCAGAAGGTTCTCAGGTATGAAAAAACCTTACTTAAAACTCTTCTCTATCTTTTTTGTTAGGGGAGCCTTTGGTGGCGGGTACGTAATGGTTCCGGTAATGAAAAGGTATCTCGTTGGGAAATATCTCTCTGAAGAAGAGTTTTTTAACATATTTTCCGTATCGCAGATCACTCCAGGGTCAATAGAGTAAACATGGTAACCTTCATAGGCACCAATTTGAGCGGCGTTGCCGACGCTATCGTGACCACTGCCGGAGTGTTCCTTTCCTCTTCTATTATAACAATTTTAACGTGTTAAAAGAGCATTATCCGCATCTCATGGAGGAATATCCGAGCATATACAAAGGAAACAGATGGGGAGAAGCGATTGGGGAATACTGCAGTTCGATAAATCAAAGATTTGAGGGAATTGCAAAAAAATATAGGATACCTATCCGAATCCCCGTCTCTCTTTTTAAAGACATATTGAGTGAGAATGATCTGGTGGTCGTTATACTGGAGCATATTGATTATTTTTTAAAAATGGAAGGAAAAAGTTCACCCTATGGTTATGGTGCGTATTCAATCTCACAATTAAAAGAGCCTTTATCAACCATGAGGGGAGACCTCCAAAAGTTGAAAGGAATTGGCAGGGTGACCGAGGGTATTGTAATGGAAATACTGGAAACAGGAAGATCATCCTATTACGAAAAATTGTTAAGGAGATAAAAAAGACATTTTGAAGGAGAAGGTGAACGATGAGTGCATTTGAGCAGCTTTACAAGGATCACGGATGTGTTTGGGGCAAAGAACCCGATGAATGGCTAAACGACCACTTTTGGAAAAGTGAGCTTGATGATTGAACATATTTATATGTCAATAGAATAATTACCGCTGGTGATAACTTGAGGTTTGCAGGAGTGGAGCTTAAAGAGCCCATAGTTGATCCCGATGATGATTTTTTTGTTCAATTTTTGAGGGATTACTACGTTACGACCAAGGATGGACAATATCTTTTTGCGTCAAAACAGGCCGGCAGAAGGCCAGACAGAGCTTTCTATATGATACCCGAAGGCTACAGATTGGGCAAGGGGCAAAACTATTTTGAAAAGGAAATTGGGAAGAGGATCTATGAAATTGCCTTAGAATACCTGCAAAAAGTAAAAGTCATAGCCCAGCGTCGTATTCAGGGTGAAGAGGGCTACGAGACCGGACTGGACGTAATAACTAGTGTCGACAACCCCCACAGCGCCTATATGGCGTGGATGGGCAGGCAGATGACCTTTCCGGGCAAGGAAGGTGTTGAGGCCAAATGCTTTAACTACATAATGCCAGAGGGTTTACCCGAATCCTATATAGAACAAATAAGGGAGTTCTATCCAGAGTATGAAGAGCCATTGACCCTCTATGATCTAACTGATATGAAGAA
>CABGHG010000144.1 GCA_902158735.1 Candidatus Methanolliviera sp. GoM_oil | reverse complement strand
GGAGAATTTTTCAATGAAATTTTCAATGTCCTCAAAAATCTTCGATTTTTGGGATCCCACGACGAAGTCGTCAGGAGAAAAAGAACAAACCATCACTAGATTTTCGGACTGTGCCAAATAAACGAAACTTTTATATAGAACCACTAACCTACTTTTAGTCAAAATTGGAGGACTAATGAAATGGCTCAATTGGGTGGAACACCGATTTTAATTCTGAAAGAGGGAACCGAGAGGAGAAAGGGAAGAGAAGCGCAGTCCGGAAATATAGCTGCCGCCAAGGCCGTTGCAGAATCTGTCAGGACGACCCTTGGACCTAAGGGGATGGATAAGATGATCGTCGATTCTATGGGAGACGTGACGATAACGAATGACGGAGTTACCATACTTAAGGAGATGGATATAGAACATCCCGCGGCGAAGATGATGGTCGAGGTCGCGGAGACGCAGGACGACGAGGTTGGAGACGGTACGACGACCGCTGTCATCTTTGCAGGAGAGCTTCTGAAGGGTGCAGAAGAGCTTATAGATCAGGAGATACATCCAACCGTCATTGCAAAAGGTTACAAGATGGCGTCGAATAAAAGTAAGGAAATTTTGAAAGATTTGGCCAAGGACGTCTCCGTGGATGACAGAGAATTGCTGAAGAAGATAGCGATGACCGCAATAGCTGGAAGGGGATCAGAAGATAAAGGAAACATAGCAGGATTATGCGTCGATGCAACCATATCAGTAGCGGAGGAATCCGACGGTGAGTTACGTTGCGATACAGATAAGATAAGTGTGATAAAAAAGGTCGGCGGTAAGGTGGACGATTCAGAACTCATAGAGGGGATGATCATAGATAAAGAGAGAGTTCATTCCAGGATGCCAAAGAAGATAGAGAACGCAAAGATATCCCTTTTAAATGATGCAATAGAGGTTGAAAAGACCGAGGTTAGCGCAGAAATACAGATAAAATCTCCAGAACAGATGCAGGCATTCCTTGACGAAGAAGATAAGATGCTCAAAGAGATGGTGAATAAGATAACTTCAGTAGGGGTCAACGTTCTCTTCTGCCAGAAGGGTATTGACGACCTTGCCCAGCACTATCTGGCAAAAGAAGGGGTACTTGCCACAAGAAGGGTGAAAAAGAGCGATATGGAGAAGCTGTCAAGAGCCATCGGGGCCAAAACAGTCACAAATATAAAAGACCTGAGTGAAAAAGATCTCGGTAAGGCGGGATTGGTCGAGGAAAGAAAAGTTTCTGGGGATAGCCTCATATTTGTCGAGAAGTGTAAGAACCCAAAATCTGTCTCGATTCTTCTGAGGGGCGCAACCGATCACGTAGTGAACGAGCTCGAGAGGGGAGTACATGATAGTTTGAGAGTTGTTGGTACCGTACTAGAAGACGGAAAATTCTTGCCCGGAGGAGGTGCACCGGAGACGGAACTCTCGTTGAGGTTGAGGGAATACGCTTCAACCGTCGGGGGAAGAGAACAGTTAGCAATAGAATCATTTGCAAAGGCACTCGAGGTAACGCCGATAACGTTGGCGGAAAATACAGGCCTGGATCCAATTGACGTACTCGTGGAGATGAGATCATCCCATGAAAAAGGAAACAAGAGCTATGGGCTCGATATCTATACCGGAAAGGCGAAAGATATGCTTGAAGAGGGTGTCATAGAACCTCTGAGGATCAAAACCCAGGCAATAAGCGCCGCTTCTGAGGTTGCCACGATGATACTTTGCATAGATGATGTAATATCGTCGAAGGGAGGAGGACCTGGTGCGGGCGGAATGCCACCAGGAGGAATGCCACCAGGAGGAATGCCACCAGGAGGAATGGGCGGAATGGGAGAAGAGGACTAAACTTAAACTCTCCTCCTAAAATTTTTATTTTCTGTAAAAAAAGGATATTAGAGATGGATAAAAAGTGGACAATGACTGATCTGCTGGTGGAGTTGAGTAAGATGTTTAGAAATATGATGACATCAACAGATAAAGGAAAGACAAATATATACGGTCTTTCGATGGATGTTACGTCTGATGGGGTCGAGATAAGGTTCAGTGATCTTGGAGAGAAAATGGGATTTGAGAGAGAACCACTATTAGAAATATTTGAGAGCAAAGATCGTCTTTCAATTGTGACGGAGATATCCGGGTTTGAGGAGGAGGATCTAAAGATTAAACCGACCGAAAGCAGTATAAAGATAGAAACTAAAGATGGAAGATTATCAGAGACCATAGATCTACCATGTGAGATAGACCCCAACATGGGAAACGTTACCCTCATAAATGGGGTATTGGAGATCACGTGCAAAAAATTGAGTGAAGAGAAGATATAGAGATAAATTACTCGAAACCTCTCCCCATCACCTTTACTAACTCAGCTATTCCTGCGTCGGTCTTTATCCCGGTTCCAGAAAAATGGGTTCTCGTTGCCCCATATCCATCCTCTTTTAGCTCTTTTATGACTACTTCTATCGGCTTTAACTTGACCCCATGAACTTTTGAAAGTACGTGATAATCGTAGTAGCCAGGGATTGCCATCTCATCCTTACAGCTCTCCAAGATCTTCCTTGCCTCTCTCTTCTTGCCCAAATTTCTTAACTCAAGCTCTTGCAACGCGTCTTCTATGACGTCTCTATCGTGCAGTCTTCCCAACCATAAAGGGCCAATAGAGATCGTTTTATCTCCACAATGAGGACAAATTTTCCCCACTTGGGCATCGACTCCATAAAAATATTCTCTAAAAAGGCAATTTTTACAGTATGAGATGAAACCGATCTCCTGCATCATCTTATTCGTCTCTCTCTTCCCCCTCTTGATAGATAAATATGTTCTAAAATAATGCCGGGTAGCATGCGAGAGCAGTGGCTCGATGAATTTATCATAAGGAGAAGAAGACCTTGCAATCTTTCCAAGAAGTGTTCTCATTCCGATCTCTGGATAAAAATCTGTTTTATAGGTGCGTGCAGAATATTTTCTTAATCCAGACGCCGGATGTGCCCCGGAAAGAGGAGCGGTATCGGTCGCAGTTACGCAGAGAATCTTTCTCGCCGAATAACATGCGGCATCCAAAAAAACAGCGGGAGACCCGAATGGATCTATATCGACCACATCAAATTTACTTTCGGAGAGGAGAACCTTAGCATTCTCATTCTTGATCTCGACGTTCAAACCATTTAGTTCGGCGTTCTTCCTAATCGTTCTGTATGCCAACTCGTTCCAATCGTTTAATGTCGTCTCTAAACCGAGTTCATTGGCGACCCTTATACCTCTTGCCCCCGAACCAGCTAAGGCGTCCAAGAATACGAATTTTTCATCTGAGATGGCATTTAAAACCGCGATAGAGATGTCTCTGGCAAGCTCCATCTCAGGGTTATAGAAGACAGAGGTTGAAGATCTTTTCACCGCCGTATTCTCAGGGATCCATATCTTCGTATCTCCCTCCAAAACGATTTTACCGTCCGCCGGATCCATCCAAGCACTCACCATTCGGAAGTCTTTTAATTTCACCTTTCATATAGAATAAAAAGCAAAATATGAATACAAAAACCTTTCTAAATGGTGGACGAGTTGAATTTGTTAATCCAAAGAATACAAGTCAGGAATGTTCAAACTGTGGCGAAATCATTAAGAAGTCTTTAGCTCAAAGAGTTCATAAATGCCCATTTTGTGGGTTAGTAATTGATAGAGACGAAAATGCCGCGATTAACATTCTAAAGAAAGGGTTAAAACGTGTAGGGAAGGGACTTCCCGAATTTAAGCCTGAGGACTTCTCAAATAGAAGAGAAGAGTGATACAGGAAGCCCCATCTGTAAGGGTGGGGTAGTTCACTTCCTCGTTAATTTACCCATCGCACTGAAGAGAGGCATCAACGCGGCACCCCTCATCATCGCACCCTTTATCTTTATCCTTCCGGTGATGAACGCCTTCATCGCGGCAGACATGTTACCGGTCATCGCTACATCAATCATCTCGAGCTGAGACGCCGATGGGAGCAAGAGTGTCAGATCCGTATCTTCCAACCCCTTCCTCCAACGTTATCTTTCCGCCATCAAATTTGGCTTTGAATCCCCAGCCCATCTCGATCAGATTCATACCCAGCGTAACTTTGACGCCCTTTATCTTGTTGAAGACATCATCCACACCTTTATTTGCCTTTCTCACCGCGGGAAGCCCCTCGTTTATGGCGGGGAATAACCCTAGCACGAGATCTTTGAACTCCTTCCCATATTCTGTCCACTTCTCAGCATCGATCCCCTTGACCATTTCATCCATAGCTCC
>CABGHG010000143.1 GCA_902158735.1 Candidatus Methanolliviera sp. GoM_oil | reverse complement strand
CTCTTCAATGAGGAGTATGGAATTGAGAGAGGTTTTTCAGGAGTGCTGGATAGCCAGATTCCTGTAGGTGCAGGATTGAGCTCGTCCGCTGCACTTGAATTGCTCATAGCCAGTGCATTTGAATATTTCAACCATCTAGATATCCCTCCAGTAGAACTCATCGAGTTATGCCATAGAGCAGAGAACCTTATGGGCATATACTCAGGGATCATGGACCAGTTCTCGATAAAACTCGGAAGAAAGGGGTATGCGCTATTGATAAACTGCAAAAATTACGATCATGAATATATAAAATTGAGCAGGGAACTGGCGATCATAGTCGTGAATACGGGAATTGAGCATGAACTGGCGAACTCCCTTTACAACCAGAGAGTTCTGGAGTGCAGAAAAGCCCTGAAAATTCTGAAGACTAGGATGGATATGGCGAGTTTGAGCAGTATGGGGGTCGATGATTTTGAGAGGCATAAAGGTATTCTGGATCCGATGCTGAGGAAGAGGGTCAAACACGTGGTTTACGAGAATAATCGGGTTCTCCAATCTGTTGAATGTTTGAAGAACGGAGAGCTTGAAGAATTCGGGGATCTACTCTTCGCTTCGCACGATTCCTTGAAGAACGATTATGAAGTCAGCTGTCCTGAGCTAGATATGGTGGTATATGAAACAAAAAAGCTAAACGGAGTTTTCGGGGCAAGGATGACAGGTGCGGGATTCGGAGGATCTGCGATCGTGATAGTTCATAAATCTGAAGCAAAGAAGATGGTCAGGAGACTTGAGGATGCGTTTCCCATCATGGATATATATCTATGCGAGAGTGCGGATGGAGTTTCCAAGGTTCTTTAATCAAAAGTGGTTGTAAAAATCAATTCAAGATAGAAAATAAAATATATAACAATCCCCTATAAAAATTATGGAAGAAGGAATATCTGATGAGCTCTTTTCTGATCTTACATACAGCATGTGCAGGGCAGTAGGTGAATTATTTGGGAGGTCCGGGAATGCGTATATGAGCCGGGTTGGGAGAGTCTTATTGGCTGGATTTGAAGATAGGGGCTGGATCCCATCAGGGATCGATGATCCTCTCGAAATTTTGAATAGAGTATTCAAAAATATAGTTGAATTGGGATATGCTGATTATCTGATAGCTACCCGAGAAGGAAATGAGATAAAATTGGAATTTCAGGGGATAAAGGGTTATGGAGCTGAAGAACGGCTCCAGATAGAGGATGCTAAAGTAAAACCATTGTACATTACCTCCCTCTCTATTGCAATTCTGGAGAAATATCTGCAGAAGAAGGTTAACTACGGGAAATACGGATTTGGAGATGGCAATACTTATTCTACAATTATTTTAGAAGAATGAGTTCTATAGATATAGAAGATAGATTGATTGAGTTGATGGGTAGAGATGAGCTTGAGAACAAAATCTCCAAGATTGAACTCGATTATCTAGGACTTTTGAAGAGAAGGGCGATATTATACCTTATATGTTCTGAATTTTCCATCCCTCTGCCAAAAATGGGAGAGCTGAGCAGCTATATAGAGGGTGAGCTAATTATTCCATTTCAACCTAGCTGCTTCTTGAATGCAAAGAAGGAGGTAAAATTAATTACGAGATCTCGATTAAAGATTGTCAAGAGTTCTCTGAAAATAGAGAAAGAAGTTTACAAGCTCGTATTCTGGGGAGAGAACCCTATGTTGAAGGGGTTTATTGATTCAGGGATGAGAGGTATGGTTCGCTTAGAATTTTTTAAGTTGAAAGACTATAATGGTAAACTGGAGATACATGGAGATGAAAAGACGAGGATTGTGGGGATATGAGATAGTCTTATTTTTAATATTGGCCATTTCATGCATTTCATGCATTTCAGATACAGATACAGATACAGATACAGATACAGATACAGATGCATGTGAAGGCGCCATGGTTATAGTATTTACCACAGATTTACACGGCCATCTGGAGTCCTTACCTTACATAGCGAGTTACGTCCAGGGATTGAGAAGAAACAGCGAAGTGATCCTGGTGGATGGAGGGGACTGCTATCAGGGAACCATGATAAGTAATTATTTCTATGGTAAGCCCATGATCGAGGCGATGGATCTGATGGGCTACGATCTCATCTGCCTTGGAAATCACGAATTTGACTGGGGAAAGGAGCATCTGAATGAGATCATCTCCGAGACAGAGCCGATCTGTTGTAATGTCTATGAAGATGGGGATCTGATCACTAGACCATGGGTCATCATCAATAAGAGCAATAGAGAATTTGCGTTCATAGGGGTTCTCACTCCAGAGACTAGATATATCGCCAAACCATCTCTAGTTCAAGATTTTAAGTTTGAAGACCCGCTCACAAGTATTGAGATGCTTGAGTTTGAAGACCCTGTAATTGTAGCTCATCTGAATGATTATGAATCCCTGATCGATAGAACTTCATTGATCCTTGCAGGTCATAAGCATGATTGGGTGAATATCGAGATGGATAATACCACGATCCTGCGTCCTGGATGTTATGGTGAAGGTTTTGGAGTCGTGAAGCTCGATCCCGACTCTGGAGACTGGAAAGCGGATATGGTGAAGCTAGAATATTACGGTTATGGGTTATATAAAGGAATTTCAACAAACGGGAGTGAGATGATACTCTGCCCTGATCCTGAAATAAGTTCCATAATCGATGAATACGGTTCGAAACTGGACTCTCTATCGAGTCAGATAATAGGATATTCAAATAGAGAGATGGATACGAGAGAGTCCGGAGAATCTACAGTCGGGGATCTGGTAACAGATTCCATGCGGGAGTTTGCGGGAACTGATATAGCGCTGACGAATTCCAGGGGGTTGCGGGCACCCATCCATGAAGGGAATATAACATATGGTTCCCTTTTTGAGGTCCTTCCATTCGGGAATAATCTGATAAAATTGGAATTGAAGGGTGCGGATATAAGATCCCTGCTTGAGCACTCCTTGGTTCAGGATGAAAGAGGTCTGAAATATGGCATCCTGCAGGTTTCAGGATTGAATTTCACGTACGATCCAGATAGGGGAGATCATGATAGAGTGATCGATATATATATAGGTGGAGCAGAGGTAGATCCTGATGAATACTACTCAGTTGCGACAAACGATTTCATATACAGCGGAGGAGATGGTTTCGACTTCACGAATGGGAAGAACGCTGTAGATACTGGAAATAAACTTCTGGAGATAGTGATCGAGTATATAAAATTCAATTCTCCAATAGATATGGATGTAGAGGGGAGGATGCTAAAGATATAACGATGATATAACGAAGATATAACTAACGATAAGATATAACTAACGATAAGATATAATGATAGGGATATGAGAATGAAGACTACAGTAATAGGCAACTATCCGAAGATCCCGGATTTACCCATGGAGCCGAGGTTGAGGATAGCGATCAGGGAATTTCAACTGGGTAATGTGGATGAAGATGGGTTGAAGAAAGTGGAGGATGAAGTTACTCTGGAAGTGATCGAAGAGCAGGAACTGGCTGGACTGGATATAATCACAGATGGACAGATCAGGTGGGATGATGAGATCACATATATAGCAAAACCACTGGGTCTTGAATTGAATGGACTAGTCAGGTTCTTCGACAATAACGTCTATTACAGACAGCCTGTGGCTGAGAAAAAACCAGAATGGCAAGGTAAAATTCTTGTCAGTGACTACTTATTTCTGAAGCAGCACTCCGAAGTTGGGGTGAAGGCGGTTCTTACAGGCCCTTACACTGTAGCCAAATCTTCGAGACAGAATTATACGAATTTTGAGAAGTTCGTCCATGACCTGACTGATGGGATCAGGGAGGAGATAACTGCCCTCCGCAATTCAGGTTGCGATCTGATCCAGATAAACGAACCTGCAATAGTTCAGGATAGGAATAAGAATGAATACTCGATATTCAAGAGGGCAATAGAAGAGCTATGCACAGGAGGGAAGACAGCGCTGTATACCTATTTTGGAGATGCTTCCGGGATATATCCCGAGCTTTTGAATCTGCCTGTAGATATCATAGGGCTCGATTTTGTGAGTACGGATGGAAATTTCGAGGTGATAAAAGAATATGGCTGCAAGAATCTGGAATTAGGTATAGTGGATGCAAGAAATACGAAAATTGAATCGAGAGAGTATCTGGATAGCGCGCTGTCCAGAATAATTGATAGGGTGGACGGAGAGATATATATATCCCCAAATGCAGGGCTTGACTTTTTGCCGAGAGAAGTGGCATATGAAAAATTGAGAAATATGGTAAACTGGGCCAAGGGTATCGAGAGCATCTATTG
>CABGHG010000142.1 GCA_902158735.1 Candidatus Methanolliviera sp. GoM_oil | reverse complement strand
ACGGCTATGACATTTTAATCAGCAAAAGAAGATTAAATGACGCTCTAAACGAGATTCTATCTGAGGAGAAAGAGAAAAATCCCGTGCTCATCTTAATGTCCGATCTCCCGTTAATCACATCTAAGATCGTCGAAAGAATATTAGAGAGAGGGGAGGACGTGGTGATCGTTCCAGGAAGAAAAGGGGGGACGAACGTGCTATTCATAAGGGATCCGTCGAGATTTAAAGCAGACTATTATGGGATAAGCTTCAAAAATCATGAGGAGATTGCGAGAAAGAATGGTCTTTCATATTATATATGCGATTCGATGTTGGCAGGGACGGACATAGATGAAGAGGAAGATCTATTGGATCTGCTGATCTTTGGGAATGGGGAGGCAAAGGATTATCTGAGAGAGATTGGGTTTTCTGTGAAGATTACGAGAGAGAAGGTTTTTCTGGAGCGAAGGTGAGATAAATGAGAAGGCAAATAAGCTCATTCAACACCTTTCAAGGCATGGTAACGCTTCACTTTCATTAAGGGTATTTCATAATAGTTAAGTTTTTCAAAACAGAAGGTTGTGGTATCATGGATAAGAAAATCGGAATAGTGTTAATAGCTGTAATCTTTCTTATTATAGGTATATTTTGTTGTTCCAACTTTTTAGTCTCTTATATCATCTACAATCCGATTAGAAGTCCTGTTTTAGGTTCACCTCTTGATTACGGAATGGATTATTCGGATATTTCATTTACGAACGACGGTATCGAATTGGAGGGGTGGTTCATCCCAAATAATAATTCAGACGCTACAATAATCATAGCCCATGGATACAATGATACCAGAGCAGGGGTTTTAGGGTATGCACAATTTCTCAACAGGGCAGGATATAATGTGCTTCTCTTCGATCTTCGTGATCATGGTAGGAGTGGAGGATGCTGGACATCCGATGGGGATGTATCCAATGATGTTATCGGTGCCATAAACTATATCAAAGATATCAAAACCAGAGAAAATTTAGATCCTGATAGAATCGGAGCGCTCGGTCTCTCAATCGGTGGAACGACCGTGGCGGTGGCATCCGAAAGGACAGATGATATTAAGGCAGTTGTAACTGATAGTGCACCTGTAGGGTTTATAGATGCAAAATATGTAAAGAAGATTCTTAAAAATGTCTCGAATAGAACAATTATTCCAGATATTAGTCCATTGGTAAATGAAAAACTTATCTCCTTCTTCAGACAGGTTAAAACAGGAATAAAAGATGATGACAGCAAAACTGTAAACATTGATAGAATAGACATCCCAATACTCATAATTCATGGGGATGATGATATAATCATGCCTTTGAACGATGCTTATGAGATATATGAGAGAGCAAAAGGACCAAAGTTTCTCTGGGTTGTGGAAGAGACAGGTCATATCAGGGCATATTCTACCCATAAAGAAGAATATGAGGAAAAAGTGGTAAAATTTTTTGATGAATATCTGAAATGATAAATATCATATACGGGAAGGCAACAAGATAGAAGAGATTTGTTATGGGTCTCATCGAAGATCTCTCGGAATCATCAGGAATCATAAAGGATATCTCTTATTTGGATCCGAGGCGATGCATAACTCCAGAAGACGGAGAGCTCTTAATAAGGAAAGAACAGGCTTTAAAGATGATAAATCCCTTCAAGTCGTTGATAAAAGGGGGTGAGCTGTATCTGGATCTTCAGATACTTGAAGGGGGTCCCGGCTCTGGTAAGACACAGACCGTTCTATATGCTTCAAGAGAGATCGAGAAAAAATTTCCGAGCGTTATATTCCCAAAGATCGGACTTGAATATGAGACTGCAAACAAGATGGCTTCGGCGGTCTATAACATATTAACGCAGAAGAAAGATATTAGAAGATTGAAGAGAGTATCGACATCGGATATATTCGAGGATATATTCAGGATAATAGAAGAGAACGAGATATATTTACAGATAGTCTTGGACGATGCGAATAGATTAAATTATAAAGAGATTGCCAGGTTCGTTGGACCCATAATAAAGAAGGAGAATTGTCCAAATTTGGGTCTAACCATACTAATTGATGATACCAACAAACTTTTAAGGAAGATCAAGGGGTTCGATGAATCGAGTTATACCTCTTTAAAATCTTCACTTTGGGGTAAAGAGATCTATTTTGATATATACTCCGAAGAAGAAGTATATTTGATAATCGAGCAGAGGGCAAAGCTCTCATTATATCCGGGAGCATACAGAAGAGAAGCATTTAGGAAGATTGCAGAGTTTACAACAGATATTGATCTTGGAATGCACAGAGGAGATGTTAGATATGCCATAAATCTTCTTAGAAGTGCCTGTGAACTTGCGGAAAGGAGGAAAGAAGATTGTGTAAGTGAAGAAGCTATCGAAATATCGAGAGATGTAGCAATGAGATATGTCTGGAGAAACGATATAAAAAGATTTACTTTGAGAGAAAAAATTATCCTTCTATCGGTCGTATCTAGCATGGAGAATGAAAGGATGACGATATCAGAAGAGGTGAAGATCTATGAGGAGATTGTAAACCTCTATTTGAAAGAATTTGATACATCTTTGGAGATAAGAGATAAACTCAGCATTGGTAGAAAGACGATAGAGCGAGAGAATGTCGTATTGAATAGGATGAACTGCATCGATATGGGAAGAAAGGGGGTAGGATCGAAGGGCGGACGACCTGCTTATGTAATAAATACCATCGTTCCTCCTGAAGTGATAAAGGGCACATTGGAGAAGGAGCTCGGTTTTGAGATATCCGTCATACGAGATATGAACGTTTTGAGTGATAGAAGGATGATAAAGATGAGGAGATTAGAGTAGATTAATTAGGTTGACAATATGAATAACAGAGAACTCGATATAAAATCTCTGGAAAGTTGGCTTTGGGAAGCCGCCTGCAAGATTAGAGGCGAAGTCGATGCCCCCAAGTACAAAGATTACATTTTGCCTATTATCTTCTTAAAAAGACTGTCTGATGTCTTTGAAGATGAGATAACAAAACTCTCCCGAGACTATGGTAGTAAAAACGTGGGCGAACAATTGATAAGTCAGGATCATCGCCTTGTTCGGTTTTATCTGCCAAAAGAAGCAAGATGGAAGGATATTGCAAGACAAACAACGAATATCGGAGAATATCTAACAGACGCAGTGCGTGCCATCACCAGAGAGAACCCGAAGCTACAAGGGGTTATAGATATAGTGGATTTCAACGCTACAGCAGCAGGACAAAGAACCATAAGCGACGATAAACTGAGAGAGCTCATAAACATCTTGGGCAGATACAGATTGGGTTTAAATGATGTAGAACCAGATATACTGGGAAGGGCTTATGAATATCTCTTAAGAAAATTCGCCGAAGGGTCTGGCCAGAGCGCAGGAGAGTTCTATACACCCAGGGAAGTCGCCATAACGATCTCTTATCTGCTGAACCCGGATCCTGGTGATGAGATATATGATCCCTGTTGTGGTTCTGGAGGTCTATTGATCAAATGCCATCTGAGATTTAAAGAAAAATATGATATGGATTCTTCTATCGCACCCTTAAGATTCTATGGACAAGAAATTTTACCCTCTACGTTCGCCATGGCAAAGATGAACGCATTTATCCATGATATGGAAGCAGATATCGCCATCGGTGATTCGATGAATGTACCCAGGTTTTTGACTCCGAGAGGTTCACTTAAAAAATATGATATCGTTACTGCAAATCCTATGTGGAATCAGGATTTCCCGCAAAGAACTTATGAGAACGATTCATACAACCGTTTCACCTATGGTTATCCTCCATCAAATAGCGCAGACTGGGGCTGGATTCAGCACATGTCTGCATCCTTGAATGATAAAGGCAAGATGGCTGTGGTCCTGGATACCGGCGCGGTATCGAGAGGTAGCGGTAATGTTGGCAGGAACAGGGAGAGGGATATAAGAAAAGAGTTTGTGGAGAATGATTTGGTAGAAGCTGTTCTATTGCTTCCAGAGAACCTCTTTTATAATACAACTGCGCCAGGGATCATTCTGGTTATTAACAGATCAAAACTGATCGAGAGAAGAGGGCAAATATTACTCATCAATGCTTCTAATCTATTCAAGAAGGGAAGGCCAAAGAACTATCTGCCTGATGAGAGCATAAGAGAGATATCTGATATATATCTCAATTGGAGAGAGGAAGAAGGTATCAGTAAGATCTTAACAAAAGAAGAAGCAGCTAAGAACGATTATAATTTGAGTCCTTCCCGTTATGTGGCTCAAAATGGGGAGGATGAGACATTGCCGCCCAAGGATGCTATTGTCCAGCTTTTAGAGGCAGAGG
>CABGHG010000141.1 GCA_902158735.1 Candidatus Methanolliviera sp. GoM_oil | reverse complement strand
CTATGTTCCTTGCTACCTTTCTTGCAAGATCTACCCAGTAATCAGTTCGCATGTTCTCGCTGAGTATGCTGTAAACAACCTCGGAGTCATAATTTGCAATCTCACTCAGCTCAGGTATTGACCGCAGTATATCTTCTGCCGTAAACTGAGAAGTGACAGCTCCTGTGCGGTAGTCAACTTTACTTGCAATCGTACCCCCGGTGGATAGTATAGAGACATTTGGTAGGCCTTCTTTGAACGGTTTTTCCAGGTGTCCAACCTGTTTGGGCTGCACCTCCTCTATCAGGGATATGGATAACCCCTCATCCCTGAAGCCGATGTTATAACCGTTGTCCAGTTTCACCACAACCTGTTCGGTCGTGGTTGGCATAAGCTTCCCTTCGTACTCGGTATTACCCTTAGTTATTCTTACTCTGTCACCAATACGCACTTTGATTCCTCAAGCAAACATTGAGACCATCTTGTTCACAAACCTGGATTGAGCAAAGATGGTCACTTTATCCCCCGCCAAAATTTTGGTGTCCCCTCTAGGTACAATGATCTTACCATTGCGTTCGATTGCCACAACCAGGCCTTCACCTTGAAGTGACAACTGTGACAATGCTTTTCCGACGACTGCTGACATGTTCGTCACTGCGACCTCAAATATCTCTGCCTTACCATCTCCGATCCTTATTACGTCTTTTATATTTTTAGGTCTCTGCATAGCCCCGTAGAGCTGTTGGGCAACGGCAAGATCAGGATTCTCCTGTACATTGACCCCCGCCCTCTTGAACATATCAGTATGGTCCTGATCATTTACTACTGAGACTATGTTCTTTACCCCAAGATCGCTTGCTACAAGCACGGTCATCAGGTTTGCGGCATCGTCGCTTGTAGTGGTTATGAGTGAATCTGCACGATCTATGCCTGCATCCTCCAGAACAGATCTCGTCGTTGCATCTCCAACCAGGGTTATAACATCGTACTTTCCGGCAATATCCCTGCAGCGATCCGGATTTTTATCGATAACAACAACATTGTGCCTGTTCTGTGTGGCAAGGTATACCAAATTCCTTCCTATTCCACCCAAGCCAACTACGATTATATACATGGCAATCCCTCGAATCAGTACTTTTAAGCATCTTTCTACTTATAGATGACGAGTTGACATGAAGTACATCACACTCTTGGGAGACGGGATGGCGGACTACCCCATTCCCGAATTGAGCGGTAAAACGCCGCTCCAGGTTGCAGATACACCAAACATGGACTTTATCGCATCAAAAGGTGTTAATGGACTCTTAAAGACAATACCGGATGGTATGAGTGCAGGAAGTGATGTTGCAAATCTATGTATTCTTGGATATGACCCTAAAAAGTATTACACAGGTAGAGGGCCACTAGAAGCTGCTGCAATTGGCGTAAAATTGGAAAAAGATGATATAGCGTTCAGATGCAACTTAATAACCGAGAATAACGAAGAGATTGGCGACTACAGTGCAGGGCACATATCGACAGATGAAGCAGGTCAACTCATACGACTACTGGATGATAAGCTTGGAAATGAGAGGGTCAGTTTCCATCCTGGGATGAGCTACCGGCATTTAGTCGTGATCAAGGGATCTGAAGGTGCCATATGCGTTCCTCCACATGATGTCGTGGGAGAAAGGGTGGATGATAACCTGCCTACCGGAGAAGGTAGCGATCTTCTTAAAGAACTTATTCTAGCATCAAGGGATGTACTGGCGGGTCACGAGATCAATAAGATAAGGGATGCCGATGGTAAAAACCAGGCGAATATGATCTGGCTATGGGGTCATGGAAGGGCACCGGATATGCCGCTCTTCGAAGATCTTTACGGGGTCAGCGGTGCAGTGGTATCTGCCGTTTATCTCATAAAAGGGATAGGGACCTATGCGGGTCTTGATGTTATCGATGTTCCCGGAGCAACAGGGTACCTGGACACTTCGTATGAGAACAAAGGTAAGTATGCAATAGACTCACTCGAAGATCACGACTTCGTCTTTGTACATGTTGAAGCACCGGACGAGGCAGGGCACATGGGTGATATCGAGGAGAAGATGAAGGCGATCGAGTCCTTCGACAGGATGGTGGGACAGATACTGGATGGAATCGATGAACCCTACAGGGTGGTGGTGCTACCGGATCATTTCACTCCGATCCCGGTAAAAACACATACAAAAGAACCCGTACCTTTTGCCGTTTACTCCACTGAAGATGGTGGGGATGAAGTAAAAACTTTCGACGAAGAATCAGCAAAGAACGGGTCGCTGAAAACAATACCGGGCCATATGCTCATGGGTAAATTTTTATCAGGTCAGGAATACTTAGTTTGATAACTCTCTCCATATATGAGCGAATCTCTGGATTGCCGAGATGTGGCTTGTTATCGCGAATATCACAATCATCCAACCGAGCAACTGTAGACCATAAATCTCCTGGGGTACAATATAATTCATAATGGCGAATAGTATCAGAAGCACCAACCGGTCGGCCCGTCCCATAATCCCGCCATAATATCTCCCTATGTTAACTGCCTGTGCCTGAGTGCCGAGGTAGCTACAGAGGAGAACACCGGTTATGGCGACAACTCCTACCTCCCATCCCCCATATCCTCCGAAGAAGACTCCGCAGATGAGAATAACATCGGCATATCTGTCGATAACATGATCCAGAAAATCACCTTTCGGACCTGCTTTTCCGATGTATCTTGCCAGAGCCCCATCAACAGCATCAAGAAACCCACTCAACAGCACCATAGATCCTGCAACAAGGAGCAGGGTATGGTTATCACGGGAGTAATAAAAAGAGACCCCTGCAACAGCGGCAAGGAGTAAAGATATAACCGAGAGAGCGTTCGGTGTCAGGCCCACAGATGCGAAGACTTTCGCTGTCCTTTCAAAGAAACCCTCCAGATGTGGGCGTAGTTGGTCAAGCACCATTTGCTCACCTACATATGATGGTTCTTATTGATCTGTAAACATCCTCCGGTGGTCTCTTAGTTGTATCAATAACTTTTACTTCTTTACAAACTTCAGTTGATTCCACCAGTATCACATCCATGATCTCAGCTTCGATGTTCTCGTCTATCTTACTCTTACCAAAGCCTTTCGTTTTCAATCTATCGATGAGCACGGCAGTATCTGTCTTGAGCACAATCGTCAAATCAGGATCGAGGAGATGGGAAAGATGAGACTCAACTATCATAACTTCTCCATCCCTCATATTTTTATGTAACGAGTGGATGTGTTCTGTTAGCTTATCAGTATCTGCTATAAGGCAGTCCCTCTCTTCATCGGTACCGATATTAAACTCCTTCTTTTTGACCAGTTCATTTATATGAATTACAGAGTATTCGGCCTCCATCAGTTCACTAACAGATGTTTTACCCGTACCTGGCGTCCCGGTTATCGCAACTAGCAAATCAACACCTACTCAATATATAGTCCGAAATCAAGCCATCTTGCAGCGGTTGTGAGAGATCCGACCGATATCACATCAACACCGGTATCCGCATATCTACCGACGTTTTCTATGGTTATTCCACCGGAGGCTTCAAGGAGGATCCGGTCCCTCAAACCCGCATCAGATAAGGACCTGATCGTTTCTTCAATCGCTTCCGGTGTCATATTATCAAGCATAATTATATGAACGCCAAGTCCTGCTGCAATCAACGCATCTTCGAGACTTTCCACCTCTACCTCTATCTTCTTTGTAAAGCCAGCACCTTTGGAAGCCTCGATAGCACCTTTCAGTCCTGCCACTTTAATATGATTATCTTTTATCATAACTGCATCAGAGAGATTGAATCTGTGAGGGTCACCGCCCCCTAGCACTATCGCTTTCTTCTCATATCTTCTAAATCCGGGCGTGGTCTTCCTTGTACCCGCTATCACCGCATTCCCACTCGATCTTTTCACGAGTTTTCCTGTGAGTGTTGCGATGCCACTCATCCTGCCCAGGAAGTTGATCGCCAATCGTTCTGCTGTAAGAATACTTCGGGAACTCCCGCTCACGTTTATGATAGTAGTCCCATCTTCAATTTTTGATCCATCAGACGATTCGGAAGAGGTTTTTAGTTCAAAATATGAGAATATCTCCCTTGCTTCGGCAAGTCCCGCAAGAATACCTTCTTCCTTCGCAATGATCTTTGCATCTACATCGATATCAGGAACCGTAACTGAAGACAGATCGCAAAAACCAACATCTTCTTCAATGAAAGCTTCCAGCTCTCCTCGCATCATGATTACCACCCGGGCTCTCTCTTAACTTGTTACCTAATGCGTATAAAAGTAACCCATATGAAGTGGCTTTGTAAACTCGATGACTAAAAAGGTTACCCCGAC
>CABGHG010000140.1 GCA_902158735.1 Candidatus Methanolliviera sp. GoM_oil | reverse complement strand
TTCGTTGTACCCATAACCCATCTTGCAGACTTAATCGCACCGGATGCGAATGCCTGCCTGCTGTGAGCCCTGTGTATAATCTCCAGACGCTCCCCTTCTCCTGCAAACAATAGAGTGTGATCTCCTACGACATCTCCACCCCTCACCGAGTGAACACCTATCTCACCCTCGTTTCTGGGACAGATTCCGCTTCTACCATGGACGAACTTATCTCCCAAAAGTTCAGCAGCGTACACTGCCGTGCCGCTAGGGGCATCTTTCTTATGTTTGTGATGAATCTCGATTATCTCAATATCATAATCTTCCAGATACTTTTGAGCCTCCTTTATCACCTTCCAGAATACGTTCACACCGATGGAAAAGTTAGGTGAGATCACAGCCGAGATCTTCTCGCCTATCACCGTTCCTATCTCCCTTCTCTGTTCATCTGAAAAACCGGTCGACCCTATCACAAGATTTGTCCCACACTCCACAGCAGTTTTAATGTTCTCAAATGATGAATCCGCACTAGTAAAATCTATCAGCACGTCGGACTTCGTCTCTTTGAGTACACTGCTCATCTCTTTCGGATCCGAAACAACGACGTCTCCAATGCTTGTTCCAATATTAACAACATCAAATGCGGCAACAAGTACCATATCTTCACTCGATGAGACATTCTGGATGATCCAGCCACCCATCCTACCACAAGCTCCAGTAACTGCGATTTTCATACTATACCTCCTAATTCATGATCCACAAAATTTGACCATATGGATATTCTTTAAGATATAATGAGTTATGGCCTAAATTAATCTGCTCTTCTACATTCATCTCCCCACCGAAGAGGAGCTTAAATAGGTCCGGCTGATTGACGTACTCCACATCGGGAGTCCCGCTTATGCCACCCAGCTCAGCAGCAATATCTATCGCATCATGCATGTTTCCAAGGTCATCTACAAGTCCCAGATCTTTTGCTTCGCTACCCAGATATACGCGACCATCCGCAAGTTGGCGTGTCTCACTTACGGATAAGTTCCTTCCCTCAGCCACCTCATCTATGAACCTACCATAGCTATCCATGACGATCTTCGTTGCATACTCTTCCTCTTCTTCGGTCAGGTTTCTCCATGGACCTCCCATGTCCTTAAGTTCTCCTGATTTAATGATTGTGTAGTTGAGCCCCTCCTCTTTGAAGTACCACTCTCGATTCTCAAATACCCATATGACGCCGATGCTTCCGGTCATAGTGTCCGGGTTTGCTACGATTCGGTCCGCGGGAGCAGATATATAATAGGCACCTGAAGCGGCTAGATCACCCATTGATATGACTATAGGAGTATCCTCATCAATCTTCTTTATCTCACTAACTATCTCCTGAGCCGAAGCTGGCGATCCGCCCGGGCTGTTTATCCTGAGAACAATTGCTTTTACAAAAGGGTCTTTGCTTGCACTCCTGAGTTCATTACAGATCTGTTCGGATGATGCAAAACCCATGCCACTGGGAATATTATCGGTAACCATTGTCCCCTGAACATAGATCACAGTGACCCTCTCCCTAGGGATCGCAAAACCGCCAATCATGCCGTAAACTTGAAAACTGACAAGAAGAACAGATAAGATGAAAATTATCAGGACTATATATGCTGCCACCTTCCCTTTTGATCTTTTTCGCTTCACAAATGCTTGATCCTGCTCCATATTGTATCCTTTATGAGGGGGAGTATTAAAGGTTTTGACTATGACAAAGAAATGACCTATCTGTTCTTCGGTGGATTCGGATAAGCCTTTCTGATCTCATCTACCCTGCGATTTAGATCTACCAGCAGATCCTCATTTAAGGTTCCGGAATAGAAGTCTATTCGCGCGGCAATACTCAGTTTGGATGCAAATACACGAGCGATCTTCCCACGTTGCCACCAGGGTGCACCATGCACAAGCGGGTGCCGAAAGATGATTCCATGCTTCGGGGGAGGTGTTCCCTTCTGCAGGTGCCTGAATAGTGCTTTACCTGCACCCAGTACCTGAACCGTACTCGAGGGCATCTTTGAGAATGAATCCAGCCCACCTGTGATGGATATGAGCCTGGCACCGAGAAGAGGGCCTGCCAGTGTAGCCACATTCGGGGCAACATTTCGCATATTCTCATCGATGTAGTCCTCTAGCAAGACCCTGTTCTCATCCATCGTGATCTTACCGGCTGCAAGGCTTCCTATCAGATCTTCATCCCTATTCGGAAGAGGAATGGACTCCCAGTCCACAAGACGTTCTGTGAGTAGATTCACAATCCCGTCCAGATCATCGAGGGTCTTGATCGCATGGACGATAAGCTGATCTTTTGTGAATGAGTTCTCGATTCCGCGCCGTGCCAGATCTATCCCAAAATCATGAAGACGGGCGAAATACTCCTCATCGGAAGAGACAAAACCAGAAGATTTGGCCAGATGAGGGAGGTCCGGTCCGGTAGGTCCACGGGCATTGATCGGCCCCATCTCAACCTCTTTTAAATAACTATCCACTAGGTCTTCCCTTGAGTGCAGAGTGCACTCCACCACCTCACCCTCTTCATTTATCTTGAAAATACCGAACCACGTCTTCAAAAGCTGCATTTTTAAACCCTCTAACTCCAAGACTACCAACCAACAGATTACCCTTAATATCTCTTAAAACCTTCTCGTAGTTCATCGCAGCCTCCCCGTCTGGATAATACCCTTTAACAACATGAGTCTGTTCAAACCCTCGCCTCTCGTATAACTTACGAGCATCCATATTATTCATCCTGACTTCCAGTGTGATATTCTTAAAACCATCCGAGATGAATGCGTTTTCCAACATAGACAACAGGCCATTGCCCATACCACACCCCTGATACTCTTCGAGAACTGCGATACCAGAGATATGCCCCCTTGTGGAGCTCTTTACAGTACCTGCCACAAATCCTGCTATCCTATCACTCTCAGAAACGAACCAGTACTTTCTAAATCTTCTGAATGCGAAAACGATATCATTGGATGTGTTGTTAGTCTCTATATTATCTTTCCAGATATAAACTATAGAGGGTAAGTCGTCGTCAGTGGCGGGCCGTATCATGAAAATAATAGCTCGATGCTCTTACTTATAAATTTTGGATAGATTTCAAATCAATACTCAAAAAAAATAATTGATCAAACACCCATGGACAGGGTGTTTGCAATTTACTTGAAGCCTTGAGATCAGATCAAAAGTGTCTTGAGATCTTCCCCGGAGACGGCGAGATTCAAGAGACGTACCTCGCTTATCTTACCGAGGATGTTTCCAATATTCTCTGTCTTCTTTCTCGTTGCGAGCTTACGTAATGGCTCGATAGCACCATCAGACATCTCCTTTACATCAATTACACCGGCTTTCTGTGCATCGTCCATCAGCTTCTTTCCAGCCTCTGTTCGTACAATGACTGTGCTCCAACCACTCTCAGAACCTATCGATCCCACGGATATATCTCCGAATTCGGCAGCGAAATCAAAGCAGAATTTACATCCGTCCCTCATGCAGCTCTTCATCTCCTTGATTGGAATAGCAACTTCGCCATCCTTTGTGTATGCGTAGAACTTACCCTTTGTGATGTCAAACTTTGTCACATCCTCAAGTTTGACATTGTTCTCAGAGAGTTTTGCTATGAGTGCGTCCCTGTCAAAAGACTCCGTGCACATAAGCCCTATCTTAAGATTTACTCGATCTCCACCAACATTAAAATTCTTTGAATTTTGAATGTTCGTCATGGCCTGGATCTGACAAGGAACACCAACGAGGGCAACATTTTTGTATCCGCCATCAAAAGCCTCCCTGACACCCATAATGGTCGGTGAGATTGTGTACTTGGACCCTGCTCCAGATATAATCTCCTCCTTGCTCGTCGCAACGATCGCCTCAGGAGTCCACGCCTCGGATTCTGATGTTTTGGATACGACTGCTGAGTCTATTACTTCCTTCTCAAGTGCAAACGTAAGAAGAGCAGTGACAATACCACCATCCTGTGATTTTTCCCCTATTTCACTGTCTTTGGCCTTTGCAGTGACTATCTCTTTGTAACACCCAAGTGCTTTATCCTCCCTGACTGCTCCGAATATTTTTTTATCCAACTCAAGTATGGGGAAGAATGTCCTGGGGCAGAAGTCATAACATGCTCCATGTATCTCGTAGCATTTCTCCTTGGTCGTTGGTTTTTCACATTCGTAGCATATGTATTCTTTACAAAATGCACCACATGCACCACAATAACAGCAGAGGTCATTGTAAATAACTTCGGCTTCCAGATCGTATATATTCCCTTTTGCTATCATCTAATCATTCACTCCTTTTATATACACTACAGCCTTTGGGAGACCCATTTTGTTCGTCTCTCCAGACTATCCAGTTCTTTCCAACCTTCTTGATGTTTA
>CABGHG010000139.1 GCA_902158735.1 Candidatus Methanolliviera sp. GoM_oil | reverse complement strand
TTTAGGGGCAGAGGAAGTGTATGCCATTGATCTCGATGTAGATGCGTTGAATGTTGCGAAGAAGAACGCAAAGACATATAGAGCGGAGATAAAGTTCATCTGTGCGGACGTGAAGGATCTGAATCTTAAAAGCGTCGATACTGTATTGATGAACCCACCGTTTGGATCACACAAAGACCGAATATTCTTAGATAAATCCTTCGAGATGGCAAACGTGATATATTCCATGCACAACGGGGTCACAGAAGAATTTATAAGGAATTACGTTGCAGATAGATGCAAAGATTTTGAGGTGAAGAGGATAAAATTTCCGATCAAGAGAACATTTCCCTTCCATAAAAAGGACGTCAGGGAGATAGGGGTAAATTTATATAGGTTTCAAGTTTAGGACTGCTAAAATGGGAGAAAAAGAAGAGGGTAAGATCGTCCTGCCGGGCGATTTTATATGCGCAACGGAAGAATACGTAGCCGGGGAACATACCTACAAAGATGCTGGAGGTATATATTCCTCGATCTTTGGCATGGTTAAATTTGATGATAAAGTACACAAGATAGATGTTGAACCCAAGGTCAAGGCTCCTCCGGAGATCAAGCCAGGGGTGATAGTTCTTGGGGAGATCATCGTTCTCAAGAGTTCTTTTGTCGTAGTAGGCATAGATAGAGTGAAGGGGTATGAGGATAGACAGGTAAAGATGGAGGGAACCATTCATATATCAAATATACAAGACTCCTACATAAGCGGTATAGATAAGGGGTTTTCGGTTGGAGATATCGTGAAGGCAAAGGTTGTAAGTAGCGAGCCCATACGCCTCACAACCGTAGATGAAAATCTGGGGGTCATAAAAGCTTTCTGCCCTGTATGCGGTATTCCCATGGAGAAGAAGGGAAAGATGCTCGAATGTCCAAAATGCAAGAATAAGAGTCCCAGGAAGGTATCTTCTGACTACAGAACTGGGGTGTTTTGATGGAGTTGAAGGTATTTGAGAAGAAAGATGACGAATTGAAGATGGAGATAAGGGGAGAGAATGACACTCTGCTAAACGTGTTAGAACACACACTTTTGGAGGATGGAAGAGTTTTGAATGCTGTATATAACATTGAATTTCCTTATATGAGTGATCCCATGCTTTATTTGAGAACAGATGGAACAGAGGTTATAGGGGTCTTACTCGATGCTTGTAAGAGACTATTGGAAGAATGTGAAGAGTTCAAATCAAAATTTGAGAAGGCATCAGATAAGACAAAATAAATGAAGTTCAAAGAAAATATAAGGGTTTTAGGTATAGATGATGCGTTTCTCGATGAAGAATATTCTATAATTATCGGTGCCATCTTCAGGGGAAAATCTGTCCTGGAGAGTGTCATCTCTTCTAAAATTCAAGTGGACGGTCTAAATTCAACCGAAAAGATAATTGAGATGCTCTTTGGATCCGGATATGATAGACAGATAAGGGTGATGATGCTCGATGGAATAACGTTCGGTGGCTTCAATGTGGTTGATCTAAAAGAATTATTTGAGAGATGCGAAATTCCGGTCATGGCATTCACCAGGAAGATGCCGAATTTCACGAAGATATATGAGGCGCTTAGAAACTTAGATCAGAGAGAGAAGAGGATAAAGATTATTAAAAATGGCGGGGAAATAAGTGAATTTAAATTTGATGAGCACAAAATATTCTATCAAAAAGTTGGGATCGAAAAGGAAGAGGCAGAAGAGGTAATAAAAGAATTCACGATCAATTCCTTGATCCCTGAACCAGTGAGAGTTGCTCATTTAATATCTTCAGGAATCGCGAGGGGAAGATCTACCAACAGGGCCTAATAGAAGCTAATCATTCGAGGATGTAAGATGAAAACGCTACACAAAACAATAATTGGCGATTCAAGGCAGATGAAAGAGGTTCCAGACGAAGCTGTCCATCTCATTATTACTTCTCCTCCATATTGGCAGTTAAAGGATTATGGAAATTGGAGGCAGATAGGTTATAATGATTCTTATGAAGAGTATATCAATAATCTTAATTTAGTATGGAACGAATGTCATAGGATTTTATATAAGGGTTGCCGTTTGTGTATTAATATAGGCGATCAGTTTGCCCGTTCCGTCTATTATGGGAGATATAAAGTAATACCAATAAGGACGGAGATAATCAAATTCTGTGAAAGTGCAGGCTTTGATTATATGGGTGCTATTATATGGCAGAAAGTGACAACGACCCATACTACAGGTGGAGCTACGGTGATGGGATCATTCCCATTTCCAAGAAATGGCATACTAAAGATTGATTACGAGTTTATATTAATTTTTAAAAAGTATGGAACTCCACCAAAAGTTTCCAAGGAAATTAAGGATCAATCAAAACTAACCAAAGAAGAATGGAATCAATATTTTACTGGACACTGGAATTTCCCTGGTGAGAAGCAGGATAAGCATCTAGCGATGTTCCCTTGCGAATTACCGAGACGCTTGATTAAAATGTTCAGCTTCGTTGGCGATACTGTTCTTGATCCGTTTTTTGGTAGTGGGACAACATCTTTAGCAGCTAAAAATTTGAATAGAAACTCTATTGGATATGAAATAAACGAGGATTTTCTTCCGGTAATAAAAGATAAACTTAATATAGAACAAAGAAGTATTATTCAAGATGCAACATTTGAGATAATAAAACAAGAAGAGCAAAGAATAGATCTTAAAGAAGAGATTAAAAAGTTGCCCTATGTTTTTAAGGACCCTATAATGTTTGATAAGAAAGTAGATCCTAAAAAATTGAGATTTGGTTCAAAAATAGATGATTCTCATTCGGATGGAGAAGAGTACTATTCTGTAAAAGAGGTAATTAGTCCTGAGATATTAATATTAAACAATGGTTTAAAAATTAGATTATTAGGTGTAAAAGAAATCTACACTAAAAACGGTGCAGCGATCGAGTTTTTAAGAGAAAAAATTAGAGGTAAAAAAGTATTTTTAAAATATGATTTTACCAAACATGATGATGATAATAATCTACTTTGTTATCTTTATCTACAAAATAAGACATTTATCAATGCACACCTTATAAAAAATGGATTGGTCGATGTAGATACTTCTATAGAATATAGACAGAAATCAAAATTTTTAAATTATAGAGTGGTGAAATAATGGCAAAGGAATGGATATTAAAAAATCAAAGGTAAATATATCGGACTTCAGGTTAAGCCTGCTGGAGACGTCTCACACATTCCCCAAATATTTAAAGAACGGTCCATACAAAAAGCCACTCATAAGAAATTTACCGAAAAATACGGTGGAAAAGTGTTCTATGTAATATCCATAAAAGAGGGAGAAAAAAAGAAAATACATAATACAGATGTAATTCCTGAAATTGAAGAAGAAATTAAAAGGTTACAAAAATGAAAGTCGATCCTCCTACAACACACGGATATACGGAGATTTTTAGATGAAAAGGACTGCCATAGATCTAATCTGCGAGAACGTGCCCGGCGTTTTGAGAGACGTCTCCACTGTGATAGCCGATTATTGCGCGAATATCGTCTATACACAGCAGTTCATATCCGAATTGAGGGGTTACAAAGGAAAGGCATTAATACATCTTGAGATCGAAGGGGGAGATATAGAATCTCTTATTAATTCGTTGAGAGATATTCCAACCGTCTTCGACGTGAGCATGCATCATACGTTTGAAGATATATGGGGAAAGCGGGTGATCGTAATAGGTGGAGGAGCACAGGTATCACAGGTGGCGTTGGGGGCGATAAGCGAGGCGGATAGACATAATATTAGAGGGGAGAAGATAAGCGTCGATACGATACCTTTGACAGGAGAAGATACAATAGCAGATGCCGTTGAAGCCGTATCTAGGACGCACCGTGCATCAATACTGGTTCTTGCCGGGAGTTTGATGGGGGGTATGATATCAAAAGAGGTAAAAAGGTTGAGGGAAGATGGAATACCAGTAATATCACTCAATATGGCTGGAAGCGTTCCGGATGAGTCGGATTTGGTTGTTTCAGATCCTATACAGGCGGGAACATTTGCAGTGATGCACATCGCGGATGACGCGAGGTTTGACATGAATAGAATCCGGGGAAGAAGATTCTAAAGATGAATAAGGGTAAATGAAATATGGATGAAATATTAGAGATCTTAGAAGATAACGCGAGGGTTTCTTACAGAGAGATTGCCGATATGATCGATTTGGATGAAGAAGAGGTCAAAAAAAAGATCGATGAATATTTGGAGAGTGGAGTGATCAAAAAGTTTAAGACGGTGATAGACTGGGTGGGGGCAGGAGAAGAGAAGGTTTATGCGGTCGTGGAAGTAAAGATGAATCCCGAGCGGGGGAAGGGATATGATCTCATCGCCAAAAAGATATCCAATTTTCCACAGATAAAGGAGGTTTATCTTCTCTCCGGTGAATACGATCTTTCTGTGCTTGTAGAAGGAGAGAATATGAGAGAGAT
>CABGHG010000138.1 GCA_902158735.1 Candidatus Methanolliviera sp. GoM_oil | reverse complement strand
GACTCAAAAGAATGGATGAAACTTTCATTTCCTACTGGTGATATAGTTAAGCCAGGGCTTCGATCATGGAAGTTGGGATGAAACTCCTACGACATGCAATTTGCAATTGTTATGGATTTTCTGAACTGTTGATATGTAATTCCGAGAGAGGCAACAGAAGTGAGAGATTTGAATAAGGAATCGTCGGCGATTGGGAGTGTCTTTTATGATTGAGTTTATATATCGAACTATAAAAGCACAAAGGAACAAATTTAGGTCTTAGAACTAATTTTAGGAGAAATAGAGAAATTTATTTTTGGGCAACCTTAAAAATATTGGTTAAGTATGGTGGGAGATGGAGTTTCTCTGAATTAAAGAAGGATTTTCGGATAGAATAAGAGCGTCGTCTTCCATGCTATGACATGCCCGCCAGATTAAGATGAAAACGATCAAATCTATTGATGCTGAGGAGTCATTCAAGAGGACAACCCGATCGAAAACTTTTTATAATATAACTTTAAACCTATTACATAGTTGAAGTGATTGAAAAAACCGCATATTTTAAAGGCAAGACCTAACTATAGAAATTTTTATATAGCATATATAACAAGATCGAACCAAGATTCTCGGAGGTAGAGATGGAGAAGATAAAAGCGGGAATATTTGATATAGAAGGCTTGGAAAACGTCAAAATCGAGATAAAAGAGATGATGGGCGAGAAGATGCCCGAGAAGGAGTGGGCTCCTATGGGCCCAACACCGATGCCCAAAATGGCAGATCTTAGAGAGTGGGATAGGTTACTCTTAAAGAGGTATCCGCCGTTCTACGCACCGCAGTGTGATGTCTGTGCGCTCTGCACGATGGGAAAATGTGACTTAACCGGAAACAAGAAAGGTGCATGCGGCATAAGAATGGATGCGATGCAGGGAAGGATCGTTCTCTTGGCGTGTTTGGTGGGATGTTCTGCTCACGCTGGGCACGGAAGGCACATGATGCACGACATAAAGCATATAAAGGGAGATCTGGATAAGATTCCGATCGACTTTGGGCCGGAGATAAATGTCGAGGCACCATTGACGCGATTGATAACAGGAATAAAGCCAAAGACAGTTGCAGATTTCGAGCCTGTCCTTTCCTACATAGAGGAAAATATCGTTCAACTCGCAGATGCACTTCATACGGGGCAAGAAGGATCCGCATTGGATTTCGAGTCGAAGGCATATCAGATGGGCATGCTTGACTCCTTGGGAAAGGAGGTCGCAGATATGATACAGATGGCGGCATTTAAATTCCCCGTTGGACCAGATCGTCCATTGTTAGATATGGGAATGGGAACGATAGACACGGAGAAGGCGGTCATCCTCGTGATAGGACACAACGCTCCGCCGGCGACGAATATATGTGATTATGTCTCCGATAACGGGCTTGAGGATGAAATTGACATCGCAGGTATCTGCTGTACGGCGATAGACAGTTCAAGATACTCCGTAAAGGTGAAGATCGCCGCTGCGCTTGGAAGGCAGTTGAGGGTTGTGAGAGCCGGTCTGGCTGACTGTATCGTCGTCGATGAGCAGTGTATTAGGGCAGACATAATCGAGCAGGCTCAGAAGGTCGGAACGCCCGTGATATGCGCGAACGATAAGAAGATGCACAACTTGGAGATCAGAGACGGAGACGATCCGGACGAGATCGTGAAAGATCTTGTCTCGGGAGATGTTCCAGGCGTTGTTTTACTGGATCCGCTCAACGTTGGAGAGGTTGCCGTGAAGCTTGCCCAGCAGATGAAGCCGATCAGGGGAAAGAAGAGCTGGATACTCTCGGATGAAGACTTCAAGAAATATGCAGAATCCTGTACGCAGTGCGGAAACTGCACGGTGGCATGTCCGAATGGAATAAGGATCGGTGATGGGCATGAGCTCGCCGCAGAGGGAGATCTTTCTCTGATGGCATCGCACTTCGATATCTGTATCGGATGTGGGAAATGTGAACAGGTATGCCCACAGAATATTCCAATCGTTGATACGGTGATAAAAGCGGCTTATATGAAAGGGCTTATACAGAACGAGAAAGGAAAGATAAGGCAGGCGAGAGGACCCATCTTCGATACGGAGATAAGGAATGTCGGGGCACCGCTCGTGCTGGGGACTATACCCGGAATAATAGCACCTGTCGGATGTGGAAACTATCCGAATGGAACGCATGACGTATATCTGATCGCAAAGGAGTTTGCAGAGAGAGGTTATATCGTCTGCTTGACCGGTTGTATGGCGATGGACACCGCGCTTTGGAAAGATGAGGATGGAAAGACGCTTTACGAGACGCATCCGGACACATTTGATCGAGGTGGTGTCATAAACATAGGTTCCTGCGTCTCGAACGCACACATACACGATGCGACGATAAAGGTCGCGAATATATTCGCCCAGCGGAACATAAGAGGAAACTACGAGGAGATCGCGGATTACGTGATAAATAGGGTTGGCGCATGTGGTGTCTCCTGGGGAGCAATGTCTCAGAAGGCCGCATCGATCGCCACCGGTTTCCAGAGACTTGGTGTTCCGGTTGTCGTCGGTCCGCACGGTGTGAAGTACAGAAGGGCATTCATGGGCAGGAAAGATAAAAAGGAAGATTGGTATGTATATGATGCGAGGAACGGCGAAAAGGTATATGTTGGTCCAGTCCCTGAGCATAGCATCATCGCAGCGGAGACTATCGAGGAGTGCTTACCGCTCATGGCTAAACTGTGTTTTAGAGCTGCTGACACGCCCGCGGGAAGGTCGATAAAATTGACCCATTACATGGATCTAAACAAGAAGTACCTGGGAGCATACCCGGACGACTGGACGATGTTTGTCAGGGGAGAAACGGATCTTCCGATGGCGAAGAAAGGGGAATTCTTGCAGATGCTTGAGTCGGATTACGGTTGGAAGATCGACTGGAAGGCAAAGAAGATACTCGAAGGACCCACCGTGAAGTATGACCCCTCATTCGATCCGACGAATCTGGCGAGATTGATCAGACATAAAAAGGAGTGATTAAGATGGCAGAACTTAAAATGGCACCTTTTGACGCGGCAAACATCCCTGGACCAAAGATGGGAAGAGTCACCGCGCCGGTGGTTCTTGGAAAGATGATCAAGAGGGCAAAGAGACCCCTTTTGATCTGTGGGTCTGAAATATCTGAAGATGGGATGATAGATAAGGCGATAGAGATCGGAAAGAAAGGAATCCCAATCGTCGCAACCGGAAATGCGATAAATAGATTCATGGAGAAGGGATACACGGATAATGTGAAGTATTTCTCTCTGCATGAGCTGACGAACTGTATGAGAGATCCAGAGTGGAAGGGTTTGGACGGTAATGGAAACTACGACACGGCGATATATTTGGGAACGCTCTATTATTATGCGTCTGGCCTGATGTCTGCGCTCAAGAACTTCGCGCCGCACGTAACGGTGTTGTCCATCGACCGGTATTATCATCCAAACGCGGTAATGACTTTTGGGGACATCTGGAGAAAACCGGAAGAGTATCAATCCATGTTGGACGAGGTGATTGCACAGATTTAGTCTCTCTTCTTTTCTTTTTTTTCTTTTTAGTTGCTCTTGTGAACTACCCCAATCTAAAAGCTCTTGCTGCCCCTCTTATGCTTTCCCTGATCAGGAATCATTTAAAAATCTCCGATTTGCACTCATCATCAAAGTTCTAAGAACCTCGTTATTGGGAGTTACAAGATTAAAAAATATTGTACCTTTCGTCTCACTGAAATAGTGACCACAAGGTCTTATACCTAAATAGCCTCCGCTCCTTCTTTCCATACTCCTCCTTTAAGACGACGTTTCCTTTACCTTTCTTTCCGTAGTCGCAACACTCCTTAGTCGGACACCACTATTCTGATACATCGATATTTAAGGTATATTTCCATCCCCAAAAAGTGGTATGACCTTCTGGTGGATGAATCTTTTCAGTACTCAGAGGACACGACCAAAATTTTCAGAAAGATTTAAATAATCATTTTAATATCCTACGATGAATTAAAATCAATCTGGAGATTTTTGAATGAAAAAAGTGGTCTTGGCATATTCAGGAGGTCTCGACACCTCGATCTGTATATCCCTCCTCAAGGAGAAATACGATTTTGATGAGGTGATAGCCGTAATCGTGGATGTCGGACAACCAAAAGACGATATTAAGATGGCAAGAGAAAGGGCGGAGATGCTTGCAGATGGATCTTATGTGATAGATGCGAAGGAAGAATTTGTCGAAGAGTACGTATTTCCTTTGGTGAAGGCAAACGGATGTTATGAAGGATACGTTTTGGGAACGGCGATCGCCAGACCTTTAATAGCAAAAAAAATCGTGGAAATTGCAGAGAAGGAAAAGGCGCAGGCGCTTGCGCACGGTTGTACGGGAAAGGGAAACGATCAGCTCAGATTTGATTTTGTCTTCTCTCTCTCCGGGCTCGACATTATCGCTCCAATTAGGGAATTGGATCTCACAAGAGCTTGGGAGATGGAATATGCGAAAGAGAAGGGAATAGAGATAGAAGTAACTAAGGAGAAACCTTGGAGCATAGATGAGAATTTATGGAGTAG
>CABGHG010000137.1 GCA_902158735.1 Candidatus Methanolliviera sp. GoM_oil | reverse complement strand
TAATCATTCTCCTTCCTAGGTGTGAATTTACGACCGCTTTTCACGGGAATTCATACAGTCATTCGCCTTTAAGTATAGAACAAATACAGCTACTACGCACGAATGGTTATCGTTATCTTTAATTTTACAGTATTTAAATCCTTCTATTTTAATCTAATTATATTGAATGAAGACATTTTAAGGCATCTTATCTATTCTGGCTGACCATATCTGATTGCCTCCAGTGGCTCCAGAGAGATCAGCATATCTGCGCCACCGATCGGAACCAGTGGGCCCAACTTGCCATCTATACGCACGTGATTCTCAACGGAACCGCCTCTCTGTGCCATCCCGTGTGTCTCAGCACTTATGACGTGTCTCCCTTCGATGATGCACGCCTCCCCAATGATCCTCGCCGAGAGTATCGTGCCCTGGCCGCCGACGCCCACGATTACAAGATCAAAGCTCATGAGAAACCTACAGTTTCTTCACTTCCTGTGTCCTACCTGCGGTAGGACTGTGATTACTGATATATATCTCTTTTTAATTCTTTCTCTCGGTGGTCAAAGATCAAACAGCGGTAGGGGTATAGTTTACCGTCTATCTCCGACCTTTATTTTGCCAGTTTGCCGTTTTTACCTTTTTATTATCACTGGTGAAAACTGCCTCAAAGATCGAAGATATTCAAAGACCAGAACAACTTTCCACACTCATCGCATAAGCACCAAGCGCCCGTCTTACCTTCTGCAAGGATCATGGTTTTTTATTGTGGTTTATCGCCTTCGCCGCCGTAAGACCGCCTGGTCCTGCTCCGATGATTATCGTGTCGTGTTTTTCCATTTTTATCACCTATCCTACCATAGTATCCCAAAAAACCCGATAATACTTTTTTAGGAGAGAAACGACAGAGAGCATATCATTTATATCCAAGCCCCTTTTCTTCAATTCGTTAAGTATATTCGAGGTAATTTTGGGTGATTTGACCATCTTTTCAAGGATTTCATCGACTAAGAGATCGTTATTCTCCTTGAGTATATGGAACATTGTATTAATTTGGTCAGCATTCAATAAGGGTGCAATTCTGTGAATATAACTGTCGAGGAATAGCCTTTCACCATGTACTCTGTGCCATTTCTTCTCATATCTTGATAAAAGATTATAGGAGAAATCTCCTTCTTCACACGCCTCGACTGCCGCCTCTCCAGCAAAAACACCTCCATCGATCGCATTTAAGATACCATAGAACCAGAAAGTCCCACCTTGATGCGCCGCATCTCCAACAAGCATTATATTATCTGCCATAAACTTCTTCATCGGACTGAGAGTAAAAGCACCACCACCATGTTCTAAGATCTTTGGATTTGAGAAGACGGGGTTCTCTCTCATCATATATCTCAAACCATTCAGAAGATCTCCTTTTTTTGGGATAAAACCATACAAAGGCATGCAATCTATCGATGCTCGCCCATGCCCATGTGGTATAATCTGGTAGAAGAGATCAGGTCTCTTCTTATATCCTAAAATTAGGTGTGACATAGACTCGTCCATATCACATCCATCGACCATAACCTCATGAAGCACCCCACATATTATCAATGCTTATATCCGATTTTTTGTATAAATCAGCCCACTTCCCGACTTTTGATTCTACGCCATCTGCTCCTATTACAATATTCGATCTTATCTCAAGATCTTCTCTCTCCTCTATCTTGGCTTTAACTTCTTTTATCACCCCATCCTCTTTTATCAACCCAATAGCTCTCGTCCTATTCAGATATTCAGTCCCCTCTTTGAGAGCAATCTTCAATATCTCTCTATCAAATGTTTTTCTATTCAATACATAGCTTATTTCGCCTATTTTAGGTTCTTGCATCTGGATCTCTGTCCCATCTGAAGAAGAGACTTTAATAAGACGTATCACAGAATCAACAAATCTCTCATCTATCTTTATATATTCGCAAAGTCTCCGATCCACCAAACAGCCCAGAGAATTCGGTTTATTCGGATATTCTTCTCTCTCCACCAACACCGTATCCAACCCAAACTTCGCGCACGTCTTCGCCGCCATCGAGCCACCTGGCCCCCCCCACAACGACCACATCACAATTGATCTTCTTCATCTTTATCACTCCCTTCCTCATTTATTCAAAGAAATTAGATTTTATCTTATCTTATATCACATCTTAAATACCATCGTAAGGATTCCGGATAGGATCGCAATGATGATCGTTACCCACATCGTTATCATTATTCTATTCGTCGATCTGAATCTTTCGTCCATCTCTCCTCTCAATCCGCCCATCTCTCCTCTCATACCACTTAAGCCCGTATCAACATGGCTTCTCAATTCACCTATATTTGCGGTCATCTCTTTTCTCAATTCACCTATATTTGCGGTCATCTCTTTTCTCAGATCACCGATTTCTCCCCTCAAACCGCTTAAGCCCGTATCGACATGCTTTCTCAGATCACCGATCTCTCCTCTCAATCCGCTTATCGCCGTCTCGACGTTATCCAGCCTCTTTCCCATCTGTCCTAAGGCTCCTTCCACTCTTCCCATCCGTTCTTCTATATTGAAAGGCTTCTCTGTATCTGGTTTATCGCTTACATGATCCTTATCTTTTTCTTTTATTTCTGCCATCTTCTCGTATAAAGTTCTCTTCAATCTTATATAAATTTCTCTACTAATACCTTAAATGCGACCAGATCTTCGATATTTAGGCACGATTGCACCGGAGGAACATAAGACCGAGCAGATGCCACAACCGTTGCAGAGATCGTTGATGATCGGTTTGATGTCGTAAAGTTCAATCGCAGGACATCCGTAATCCAGGCAATCTCCACATTTGGTGCACCTTTTAACGTCGATCTCGAATGGTATCTCTTCACCTTTGCGTTTCTTCTCGATTATGGCACACGGATGCCTTGCGATGATTACTCGAACACCATGCTTCGCCTTAGCTCTGTGAAGCGCTTCTTTCATCGCAACAAAATCATAAGGATCGACGGTCTCTACAAGATCGGCCCCGCACGCCCTGCATATAGCCTCTAAAGATAGTTCTTTACATGTACCACTTATCTTCTCCCCCGTACCCGGAGTGGGCTGATGTCCGGTCATGGCCGTGGTCCTGTTATCTAGGATGACGAGCACCATCTTCGCGTCGTTATACACCGCGTTGATCAATCCGGGAATTCCAGTATGCATGAAGGTGGAATCGCCTATCGTTACCACCACATTCCTCTCTTCGCAGTGGCTGATACCACTCCCTATGCTCACAGACGAACCCATACATAGACAGGTGTCAATGGCATGTGCACTCAGCGTATAGCACCCTATATCACTGGGATATATATCCCCTTTGAAGACCTCTTCTATCGCATAGAGCGTTGGTTGATGCATGCAACCCGCGCAGAGGCTTGGAGGTCTTTTAGGAAGTCCCTCCTCCGGATCCCTCTCTTCATATCTGATCTTCGGTGAGATGCCGTTCTTCTCGAGGATGTCGTCTATAATATTGAGATTGAACTCTCCTCCAAGTGGAACGTCTCCCGTCATCTTGCCTATGATCTCAGAAGAGGAAACCATTCTTACTGCCTCCTCCAATACAGGATCAAACTCCTCTATAACGAGTATCTTTTTGTGTCTCTCCGTGAATGCCTTGAGTTTTCTAAGGTCTATCGGATATGTACCTATCTTCATGAAGGAGACGCCATCAGGGATGAGTTCATGCGCATAAGCGCTTGCCACTCCGCTTGATATGATTGCTGTTCCCCCCCTATTCATAGAATAATTGAACGGACTTGAAGAGAGATCCTC
The DNA here is from genome assembly GCA_902158735.1 of Candidatus Methanolliviera sp. GoM_oil. Lineage (GTDB taxonomy): Archaea > Halobacteriota > Methanoliparia > Methanoliparales > Methanoliparaceae > Methanolliviera. The sequence goes on along the minus strand of CABGHG010000137.1, from coordinate 789 downwards.
TATAATTTTTTCCTGTTTCTTATTGAGTTTCTTGTGCAACTCCTTTGCGTGTGCAGGAACCAGCACCCAACGTTTCGGGTCTTTCACGAACCTCCCAATCCTGCTTTCTTTTGGAATGTCGTCTATCTCTATATCCGATCTTGCATGGCATATCCTGGTGGTCGGTCTCAACATGACAGGGATCTCGTGTCTTTCAGAGAGGCAAAAGGCATACTTGACCATATCTTTCGCCTCCTGTGGTGTCGAAGGGTCAAGACACGGTATCTTAGCGGCGTGGGCATACCTTCTCGAGTCCTGTTCGTTCTGGGAGCTATGAGGGAAAGGATCATCTGCACTCAAGACGACGAGTCCTCCCTTCACACCTGTATATGCGAGTGACATGAACGGATCCGCGGCGACGTTAAGCCCAACGTGCTTCATCACACATATAGACCTCAAACCGCACCACGAGGCACCTATCGCATTTTCGAGTGCCACCTTCTCATTCACAGACCACTCCACGTAAAAATTCCTATCATGGTATGTGCTCAACGTATCGATGACCTCTGAAGAGGGCGTGCCAGGATAACCGGTGGCAAAATCTAGACCCGCCTCAAGAGATCCTCTCGCAATCGCCTCATTACAAAGCATAAACCTTTTAATTTTAATCTCCCTCCAATGAGGATTCAAATGTTTATAGAGATAAAAAAAGAGGCAGTATAAAACTTTTCACCTGCTCGGATGTCTCCTCTCCTCATTCATCCGTATGAGTGGTTTTGAAATATGTCTTCTTGCACACGGAGGAACTTC
>CABGHG010000136.1 GCA_902158735.1 Candidatus Methanolliviera sp. GoM_oil | reverse complement strand
CAGGTTTCCATATACCTCTTCCATTCGTTCTTCCCAAGCTTTCGTCTTCTCCGCTTCGGTCTTCACATTTTCTTGGTTCATTTTATTTTCTGCCTCCTTTTTATTGGTTCTTTCTTGCTTGGACGTGTTGAAGGTTCGCACTTTTCGCATGGGTTTCATACTTTATCTGGCTATTTTTACCGCACGTTATCAATGGTTTTCACCGCCCTTATGGCTTTGACTTACTGCACATCGGGTCTGGGTTTCACTTTGCCCATGGCTGTTCTTACCGCACATCCAATTTGGATTTCACATTATACGTGGCTTGTTATGCCGCATTTCCGTCGTGGGTTTCACGTCTCTCCTGGCTTATTCAACAGCACGTTTAGATTGGGTTTCACTGCTAATTTGGCTCGCAGTTTTATATTGGGTTGCACTTTCGATATGGCTCGCACTTACTCGGTGGGTTGCATGCCTCTAATGGCTTGCTAATCATCTAATACCTCCATTCCGTAAGCCTGCCCATCCTAAAGAAATACGTTCTGCAACATTTTGGGCATATCCAAAGAACCCTATGGTTGTTCTTGTTCACCTGTTCCTTCATTGCGATTTTGCACCGAGGGCACTTCATCCAATCACCTGGTAGTATCGTTTAGGCACAATCTATCAGCTATTTCCGTCAAACATTAATCAAATGCCTATCTTCCCACTCGCAAAGATCGTTGATTATTCCGTTTAGCATGCCTACGATCTCATCGTCTTCCGCGCGGTCTCTCACAAATTCCATCCTCAAGATTATCTGGTCTAATTCGTCGATCATTATTCTAACCTCTCGCAGTTTCTATCTCCTTCTCAATCCTTTCAATTGTTTCATTACTTCCATAATATGCCGTCCTTCCAACTTTTACCTTTCTAATCATGCCGAGGCTCGCAAGCCACCTGAGAGATTTAGCAATTTTACGAGAAGAAACGTCAAAGACTTTAGCAAGATCTTTTTTTGTGAAAATCTTATCCTGGCTCTCTTCTGCTATAATATAGGACATGATGTTTAGCCTTGTTCCTTCAAGCCTCACTTTATTTATGTTTCTACTGGCCTCATTGACCGTTATCACCTTTATCACCTCTCCCCACGTCTCTTCATTAAACCTCTCAATTTCTCTTTTTTACTAATCACATCCTCTTTTTCAGCTCTGCCACCTTTCTCTTTTCTCTCTTCCTTTATACCCAAGAAGTCTTCTACCAATTCATCTACTTTCTTTTCCACGTTCAACTCTCTCTTTACGAGTCCGTCATATAAATTACGTTTCAGCCATATCTGTGGCATCTTTGCCTCCTTTCCTTTCAGGACCGATGACAATAACACATCTGCTATCGCCATCAAACCATCCGTCCCGTTCTCTCAATAATTCAACAGCGTCTCCCACGCTAATTTCCTCATATCTTACTAAATATACCATTTTACGCCTCCTTGAAACATTGAAAAGACATCAAACCTATCCGCAAACCTGGGAGGAGTAGGCGATGAAAATCCCGGGTCAGGAACTCTCCCAGCAGAGTTAAATGTTGGCAGAACAAAGATGTGCCACCCTTCGGATTTTTACCTATGCGCTGGGTGAATAGCCTCCCACTTAGGTTATTTGCAGGGCTAAATGCCTTCTTTTCCTTACATTATATTTCATTTCTTCATTATTAACCCATTCACTCAAGACATTATCCTAACTTGGATAATTGTACTATGAGATATTTGGTTACTGGTTACTACTACTACTCTTGTGTATATATACTTTTCGGTGAGAAAGAGTTAAATATAATCAATCTTATAATTCCACCAGATGGTAAGCACCCTCATATCAAAACTACTCACAGAGGAACAACAACTTATCGCAGAACATAATCGCTGGTATAACGAGATTTATCTCCCTAAACACCTCGCTTACACCAGAAGAGAACATTTTACGAATATTTTAAAATGGAGAGTGAGCAGAAATAAAAACGCTCTAGTATGTATCGTTGGCCAAACGGGATCAGGGAAGAGTTGGGCCGCTCTAAGCCTGGCATCTGCAGTTAATCCTAATTTTACCGTTGAAAAAGGAGTGTGCTTCACGAAAGATGAGGTCAGAACGGCCATAAGGGCGAAGGAGAAAGTAGTGATAATAGACGAGGGAGGTGCAACCTACTCGAATAGAAGTTGGATGGGGCCGGAACAAAAAGAAGCTATGATGATATTTCAGGCTTTCAGGGCGCTGAATACTATTACTTTTGTGTGCGTTCCCTATTTCTTATACCTTGATAAGATGTTGAGGGAATTGATGCACTTCCTCTGCGAGACTATGGAGATTGACTATGTAAATAAGGAAACATTATTGAAGGTGCATAGGATTCAGTTCTCAAGTTATACGGGAAAGATGTATAGAAGAAGACTTGTGGATCAAAAAAGCGATATCCCTATTTTCGGGACTGTCGTTGAAAAACCACCAGATGATCTTTTAACGGCGTATGAGGAAAAAAAGAATAGTGCTCTCGATGTTATGATCTCGGAGAAGGAAAAAGAAGAGAAGAAGGAGAAGACAGAAAAACGTGAGCAGATCGGATGGAAAACAAGGGTGGTTGTGGGAATGAAAAATCTTGGGCATTCAAATAAGGAAATTGGAGAGATAGTTGGGTCAACCCCCAACACGGTGGGGACACTCTATTCACAGCATAAAGAAAAGATTAGAGTAAGTGATTAAGCCCGCCGCCGTTAAATGAATGTAATAAGCAGGTACGGAAAAATTAAATTTCGTGTTTTGGGGGATTTTGGCACTTTCAAAACTTCGTGAGTTGAACCATCTTATACAATCATACCAGACCATTAAAAGATGGGCGTTTATGATGCCTCTGTGTGCGTGTGGATTTATTACAAATGAGATACTGTGGAATATAAAAAAATAGATCTGGGGGTTAGAGAAGTAAAAGGGCATAACTCTATTCATAGTGGGGTTATTTTTATACCTAAAAGATATGTTGGATATCTGGCACATGTGATTATAAAGGAGATGATATAGATGAATGAGAATAAACGGTTGAAACTTGAAAACGATCTGGTAGATATAATAAAGGATAGTGTGGAAATGGCGTTCTCAATGGGTTATGATATGTGGTATAAACATAAAAGTAAGCTTGAAGCAAATAAGGAATTCCAAGAACATTTAGATGAAGAAATGAGAGAGTGATATAAATGTGGGATGATGCCTGAAAACAACGAGGTTGGTAAATTCCGTGAATGGTTACAAGGAAAGAAAGGATACTCTTTCACCACCGCAAGGTTGTATGATGAGGCAATGAGGACTGCCGAGCGGGAGCATCTCACAATCCAATCGGTCGGCGCACTTCTTTTGACTAATTGAAATTCCTTGCCAGAGATGGGTTTGGGCTAAATGGATATAGGTATTATTTTGGCGGTGATATAGTCATTTAAGGATGCGATATGAAAACGATGTGGTGATATAATATATCCATCTGCGCATAACTTGGCTAAAAGTTTATTATTCAATTTCTTGTTATGATGAATTTTTCCATGACATGATTTGCATAGCGGAACCAATATCCATTCTTTCCCGTTGCACCCCTGATTTTTATCGCCGTCCACATGATGTATGGATAATCGCCCTCTGTTCTCCTTTTCTGTCTTACCGCATAGAAAGCATACCCTCCCGTGTTTTTCTCTAATTCTCTCTTTCAGCTGGAAGTTAAATCTTGGACAGTACGGTACGTAGGAAATCCCACCTTTCCAACTACCATTCTTTTCCCCTTCATGCGAATCAGATATTCTTTGGCATGTTTCTTTAGTCGGACGTATTCCCGTGCGTTTTCCTATATTCCCCACAGATATCTTGTTACATGTCTCTTCGGAGCGATGCCTCCCATAGTTATGATTCTTCTCCCCAGATAGTTTTTTACGTGTTTCTTCTGAGGGATGTTTCCCTGTTCTTGCGGTGGATAGTTTTTTACGTGTTTCTTTGGTGGGGCGTACCCCCATTTTCGCATGGGACATTTTCTTACGTGTTTCTTCTGAGGGATGTTTGCCATAGTTGGGGTGTCTTTCTCCTGCGTTTGCCTCCGATATGGTTCTTATCTTAATGCCAAACTTTCTCATTCGTTTCCCAACAGTTGGATGGGAACACCCAATCTCTTTCCCTATCATAGGGAGACTTTTGCCCTCCACCCAATACATGTTATAGAGGACATCTTTTGTTAATTGAGGACATTTCATTCTCATTTGCCATACACCAATAGATTAATATGCTTTCGAGTTTAAATACTTTATGGTATGGCGTGAGTTCTTTCATTTGCTCATACACCAACGCCATGCCTTTATCGTTTATTATCTCCTCCTTTGCGAAAGGGGTTTTCAAAGGGAGATAATGAAATCCCCTATGGTTTAGCATGTTAATTGAAATGGACGGTTCTATATGAGTGGCTGTCAAGTATAATGGACACTACTACCTCATCGAAACTTCTGATAGAAGAACTTAGAATACTTCTCGCTTGCATCCTGGACGGTAGAGTCGAGAAGATCCAAATATATTGATGTCGTCTTCAAGGATGAATGCCCCAAGATCTTCTGTAAGGTTCGGAGGTCTCCCCCAGATTCCAGAT
>CABGHG010000135.1 GCA_902158735.1 Candidatus Methanolliviera sp. GoM_oil | reverse complement strand
ACACTACCGGAGCATTTAGAGGAATATCCTTGTGTTCGAGCGATTTTATGATCGTTCTGTTACCGCATTTGCGACATCAATATTTAAAACTTTCTCTTGTATCGCTCTTAGAAGCCAGTATGAAACAGAAGGTTAATATACAGACGTGCAGGAACGTGATAAGGTGGGCAATAGGAGATATGAAGAGATTGAAAAGGCGGCAAAAGTATTGGGGTTGCACGATACCGCCACGATGAATGAGATAAAGGAGAATTATAGGAAGTTAATGATAAGGTGGCACCCCGATATATGCAGGGAGAACCAAAAAAAATGTGAGGAGATGGTGCGAGAGATCGCCCATGCGTATAGAATTATTATCGATTATTGCAATAATTATGAGTATTCATTTAGACGAGAAGATCTAAAGCGGGCGAGATCTTACAAAGAATACGAAGAGTGGTGGCACGAGCGATTCGGTGACGATCCAATATGGGGGGAGGGAAACAGAAGAAAAAATGCCGAAGGTTGAACCATTTGAATTATTTTATGACAGATACGAGAGATGGTTTGAGGAGAACAGATACGTTTATCTATCGGAGCTTTCGGCCATCAAATATTTTATCCCAGATGGTAGAGGCGTCGAAATAGGCGTCGGGAGCGGAAGGTTTGCGTCTCCGCTGAAGATCGATGTCGGTGTCGATCCGTCACAAAGAATGAGGGAACTTTCATCTAAAAGAGGAATAAAGGTTTATGATGGAATAGGGGAAAACATACCTTTTGAAGACGCTTCATTTGATTATGCCCTCATGGTAACAACGATATGTTTTTTGGACGATGTTCAAGCCTCTTTCAACGAAGTAAATCGTATCTTAAAGCCTAGAGGATATTTTATAATAGGATTCGTTGACAAAGAGAGCTCGCTGGGGAAAAAATATTCGCTAAAAAAAGAGAAGAGTGATTTCTATCGGATTGCCACTTTTTATTCAACTCAAGAAGTCATCGATCTGCTAGAAAAATCGGGTTTTATAAGGTACAAGACCGTTCAAACGATATTTGGAGATTTAGGTGATATATTCACCCTACAAGACTTTGAAGATGGACATGGAAAAGGCTCTTTTGTCGTGATAAAAGCATCAAAGAGAGCATTTAAATAGCAATAGATGAACTTATTCTCGGGTGATATCTATGGATTGGATGACTGCTATACCGATCATCTTTATCGTTCTGATCATTATAACATCTTCGGTAAAGATTGTTAAAGAGTATGAGAGAGGCGTAATTTTTAGATTGGGTAGGTTGCTTGGTGCAAAGGGTCCCGGCATCTTCTTCATCATTCCCGTTATAGATAAGATGCAGGTGATAGATCTCAGAATTAGGGCGATTGATATACCAAAACAGATGGTGATAACGAGGGATAATGTCACCGTGGATGTAGATGCTGTCCTCTACTTCAGGGTTCTCGATCCAACTTTGGCGGTAATTAAGGTGGAGAGATACGTCATCGCGACGAGTCTTCTTGCTCAGACCGCACTGAGAGATGTATTGGGAGCGGTAGAGCTTGATACATTGCTCACCGAGAGGGAATCGCTCAACAAGAAGCTACAGGAGATGCTGGACAGATCAACAGATCCTTGGGGGATAAAAGTTACGGCGGTCACGATACAAGGTGTCGAGCTTCCTGATACTATGCTTAGATCAATAGCAAGGCAGGCAGAGGCAGAGAGGGAGAAGAGATCGAGAATAATAGTTGCTGACGGAGAATTACAGGCATCTAAGGCGATGTCAGATGCCGCAAAACTTTATGAGGAGAATCCCATGGCAATGAGGTTGAGGGAGCTTCAGACGTTATCTGACGTGTCAAAGGAGAAGAATCTCATCGTGGTTACCCAAGCTTTAGGTGACACTGGAAACACAGTTGCATTAGCAACGGGGATAAGCGAGAGAATGAAAAGATAAGATAGATTGCAAATCTTTGATTTTCTTTGATTTGCAAACCTAAAAATCGGAGATTTTTAGATGAAGCGAATATTAATATTATCTCTATTTTTATTTCTTATATTTCTCTCTCTCTTTTCTCAGTCTTCATCTGCCATTCGAGATAATGACGATAAGGTTCTTTTAATCGAGATAGATGGGCCTATAATGGGGGGAAGTCTCGAAAAGGTCGATAAAGGTATCGAAAAAGCCGAGAGAGAGGGTTTTTCCGCGGTGATCCTGACCATAAATACGAATGGGGGACGGGTAGACTCCTTGTTCTCAATGGTAGAGCGGATCGAGAGGAGTGATCTTCCGATCATCGGGTTCGTCGATGGTAGAGCATTCAGCGCGGGTGCTATACTTTTAGAGGGATGCGATGTGGCCTGCATGGCTCCGCATAGCGTAATAGGCTCGGCTCATCCCGTCTCAATATCCTTTTCCGGCAGTCAGCCTATAGAAGATGAAAAAACTGTCAATGCACTGGCAAAATATGCCGAGAGCAAAGCATTGGCACATGGAAGAAATGGAGATGTAGTCAAGAGATTTGTAACTGAAAATCTGGATTTGACGTCTGAAGAAGCGATGGAACTCGGTGTGATAGATTTTATAGCTGAGGATCTCGAAGATCTATTGGATAAAGTCGGGGGATCTGAGGTGAAAGGGAAGGTACTGCCGGAAGGATTGATCAAGGAAGAATATAATGCCTCTTTCGTCACGGATATTTTAGATATTTTAGGGGATCCGACGATTGCATCTATCTTGCTTTTGGTTGGGGTCTATGCCCTTATATTTGGTCTGGTCTCTCCCGGCTATGGCGCAGAGATTGTTGGGTCGGTATGCCTGATTGTGGGTTTGATTGGTTTTGGCTTCGATATAAACTATCTGGCACTCGTTTTACTGGCAATTGGAGCGATTCTTATCATTTTAGAACTATTTACGCCTAGTTTTGGGGTTTTGGGAATTTCTGGAATCATAACAATGGCACTGGCAGGAATATTTCTCATTCCGTTGAACTATCCCGATTGGTATGTCTCGGGGGCAATGATCAACGAGATGATCTCTTCTATCGTTGCTGTCTCACTCATATTAGGGTGTTTTTTGATCTTTGCCTTGTATAAGGTGATAAAGGCGAGAAATAAGAGGGCGGTTTTTTCTACGATCGAGGGGGAAGAGGCGGATGCAATAGATGACCTGAACCCAACGGGTTTTGTAATGTATGATGGTGAATACTGGAGGGCGAGAAGCAAGAAGGGGGAGATAAAGAAGGGAGAAAAAGTCATCATAATCAAGAAAGATGGGGCAGAACTGATCGTTGAAAGAAAAATTTAGGGTAAGTTTTTTACATAACAAATGATGTACCTATAAAAGGAGGTGAAAAAATGAGACAAATATGGAACAAAGCGTTTGTGGTATTACTGCTATCCTTCCTATTGATAGCCCCGTTGTGTGTTGTATGTGCAACGGAAAATTCCGCAACACCACAAGATGATAAGATCGGCGTGTTACTGATAGGTTTTGGTGAGCCGGAAAGATACGATGCCAACACAGAAGTTGCATGGAAAAATTTTCTGGGAAACTATATGGGATCCGGGATGAGGATGCTCAAGATGTCATTCATGTATCCAATTGTCAGCGGTGTGATGATACCGATGATGGATTCCGGCACGTTGCTTGTGGATAGAGACGATCCATCTTCCTCGGTTAAAAAGGCAAGTCCAAATTTGATCGATGCGTGGGGGAATCCTTACGAAGGGAAAGATTACAAATGGGTCTCCATAGTCAAAGGGGAGTTTCCGATGCTTGGCCCATTGTTCTCTTACTACTTGGCACCGGATGGACCTGGCAAGGGAGAATCCGACTTTTGGGAGTATGTGGGCCTGAGCATGTACGATATATATCAGAAGATGGATGATTACAACCCTGGCGAAGAGAGAGAACTTAAGATGATGGATGAAGTGGAGACAAAGTTGAAGGAGAGATACGGAGATGAAATAATCATCGAGAGAGGGTTTGGTGCAGCTCGTCCGGGTTTTCCAGATTTCAGGGTTGCGGCGGAGAGCTTGGCGAGAGAAGGAGTGAAAGATATCGTATTGGCGGAAGATTATGTCGTATTCTCAGATTTTGAACATCCTGCAGGAGAGATACCGGAGTACCTCGAAGAGAAGGGTTTAAGCGTAAATATCGTCACTTCCGGTCAGATAGGTGGAACAGATGCTTATAGCAGGGGTGTTGCAAAGAAGGTCGAGGAAGAGATGAAAGATATTCCAAATGATAGAGACGTAGTCGTCATCCTCAACCACCACGGAATGTTCAACGTGGATATGATCCTTTACGACTGGAGAGATGAGCCCTATCACGAATACGCGAAGGAGACCTTTGAAGGAGCAGAGAAGGCGATATACGATCTAAATATCGTGAAGAACTGGAAGGGAAAGATAGACGTTTGGCAGACGTACACCGAATTTTCAGAGGGGATGATGGATCCAGATAACGAGATATTGAGCGTTAGAGAGGCGGCGGATAAAGCCTCAAAAGAAGGATACGAGTACTGTATAGACGTTCCATACGAGGTCGGAAATTCTGGATACGAGACGTTGATCGGACTTAGGGAGGCAGGATGGGGACTGGAATCTCCGGCGTGGGAAGAATACTACGAAGATGACCTCAGGAAGTACAGAACAGAGTTCGAATACGACGGGGTGAACGTAATAATCACGGACGGATGGATCGATGGATACGCCGAAGGAT
>CABGHG010000134.1 GCA_902158735.1 Candidatus Methanolliviera sp. GoM_oil | reverse complement strand
GTCCGTTGTGCGGTGCATGTGGAGCGATGTGCTCACCATTTACATACTTCGGTTCCAAGGTTAAGGATAACACAATTCTCTTCGAAGATTTAAGGGAAGCCCTCGTAAGCGCGGGTTACATCCCGGAAAAGCATGCGAAATTTGGTGAATATATGGAAGAGAATCACAATCCATATTACGAACCACATGAAGCTAGATTTGAATGGCTGGAAGAAGGATTGGCAAAAGACGAAGGAGCAGTCTATTTTGCGGGATGTACCTCCTCTTATAGAGAACAACAGATTGCTAAGGCAACCGTTAAGTCATTAGATGCGGCAGATATACCTTTCAGAGTTTTGGGAGAAGATGAATGGTGCTGTGGATCCCCATTGATGAGAACGGGTCAGCGAGAGAAGGCAAAGGAGACCGCAAGACACAACGTCGAGGCGATAAAGAAGACAGGTGCGAAGACGGTTATAACTTCTTGTGCAGGATGTTATCGCATGCTCAAAAGCGATTATCCGAAGCTATTGGGATTGAGAAGGTTGGGATTCGATGTCGTTCACAGTGCGCAGTTCTTTGCACAGTTGATCGATGAGGAAAAGGTGAAGTTCAAGGATAAGATCGATATGACCGCGACGTATCACGATCCTTGCCATTTAGGAAGGCATATGGGGGTATATGGAGAAGCAGTCTATGAGGAACCGAGAAATGTTCTTGAAGAGATCGGGGTGAAGATCGTCGAGATGCCGAGAAACAGGGAGAACGCATGGTGTTGTGGATCAGGTGGAGGAGTTAAATCTGCATTTCCAGAATTCGCGCTATGGACTGCCGGTGAAAGGGTAAAAGAGGCGGAGCGCGTTGGTGTCGATACGATAGTTACATCCTGCCCGTTCTGCGTACGGAATCTAGCGGATGGCGTCAAAGAACTTGATAAGCCTTTTAAGGTCTATGACACTATGGAGCTCGTATTGAAGGCTCTTGAATAAACTCTAACTCTTCTTCTTTTTCAATTTTTTCAATTTTTGGTAGATGATCCAACCAGTATTCTACCTTTTCTGTGATCTCGTCGAGTTTGTACTGAGGACACGTCTGCCCCCTGATTACCCCCGTAACGATGTCTACAATTATTCCTTCTGTTTTTGGATCTTTTGGTTTCACCTCAATCGTCATAACTCCCGCATCTGCAAAATCCTTAAAATCTACTTCAGCCTGGCAGATGACGATCGCCGGGATTGCCACGTTTCTCAGAAAGACCTTGGCTTTATATACGAGATGATGAGTGATATCCCCCAGATGGATGATTACCAACTTATGCATCCTCATCCGCTCCTCCTCTTCCTCCGTTATAGAAGAGATACTTCCCATTGTAGAGAAACCATCCGGGAATTCTTCGGAAGGGGGCGGGCCTATTCCTGATCTTAAAACGAGAACGCTTACCTGAATGTTTCTTTCTCTCATCCCATAAGTGATCTCACAGACGGGCTTGGTTATATGCCTTCGCGTTGGGCCCATTGAGAGGACGATGATATCTGCCACTTCCGTCTCGGCGAAGGTGCCGGCCTGTGCAAGCCCACCCCCAAGCACAATTCCAGCCGTTTCCCTACAATCGATTATCTGCATCTCCTTCCCGATCTTCATTTTTCATTACTCCACAATATCTATTCTGGCAAAAGAACGACTGTGTTCAGATGCCAATGTCTCCTTTGTAGGTCTGAATATCCCAATCTCGGTCTCAAACCCATAAGGAAAAACTTCAGAACACAGATCTTTCACATCTTGCATCCGATCATCATTGATCTCCTCCATCTCAATGTATGCCCGCTGCACCTGAATTTTAAGTGGTGTAGATCTCTCTCCCACATTTATCCAGCTTTCATAATGGATGGGAGTACCACTCAACGTCACAGAAACGGCGCCTTTTAACGCTGAAATTTTATTTAAAAATGCTTCTATCGTCCCTGCGGATGGTAATCTACCCGGAGTAACTTTTATTTCCTGGTTTGGCTCAGTTTCATGCTCCATTTAACATCCCTCCTATTATCCTATACATATTGCAAATATGGTTTTACTATTATATAGTCCTTTATCTCGGATCTTTTCACTTCTGCGACATCTCTCACTCTGCGATCTCCTATCTTGCTCTCTCTGATCTTCGAGGCGTATTTATCATAATTAATTTTGATCCTAACCCCATCACACTGAACGACGATGGGTGATGGAGAGCGACAGCTCTTAATTTCATCGACTTGATTCTCTATCTCACTTTTGATCGCAAAGGGTGAAACCGTGAGATTTTCCTGCCTTTCACTCAAGCATCTCTCAAGAGATGCAACCAATTCATCCAATTTTTTGATCTCTTCTGTGGATTTTAATCTGTGAAGAACCCTACCTAATCCACCAATGTAAGGAACTTTAGAATCAACCTCTTCTGGACCACCAACCACGACGACCGGTATTTGTAGATTATCATAGAGTTTCCACTTGTATCTCTCGATACAATCCCTAAAGTTACCTAGGATCAACACTGCGATGTCATGCTCTTCTATTACTCTTCTTTCCCTCTGCGATATCTGGGCAATTCTTCTCCCCACGCCCCTTGCCAAACCGATGATATTCGTTTTGGCTCCATTTCTACGAAGATACTCCGAGATATCACATGCGGGATGCGGGAAATGGTGTCTCGTAATAGATGGTAAAACTACGGCAATCTCCGAACCTACAAGAGGCAACTTATCAAATTCTCCCCTCAATCGGGACAATATCATATCCTCTATAATTGAAACATCTCTCTTTGGAACAATAAAGTTAATTGTTGCTTCATTTCCCATTATTCTCGCATTAACGATCACGCCGCCAACATCCTCAATCAATTCGATGAGGTCCTGGTGCTTATATCCTCCTCCCCTAAATACATATCCCTCATATATCATCTTTAACTATTCTCTTTTAAATTTTTGCGCTCCGTTTTTATCATCAATTCTACCATCTCATCGGGGTCTCCGATATCGACGATCTTACCCTTTCGCATATATGCAACCCGATCGCAGACCGCTTTAGTGAAATCGATATCGTGGCTTATGATGAGGTACGTCTGTTTCATGCTACTCCTCGCCTTTCTGATGCTCTTTGCAATCTCAATCCTCGTTATCGGATCGGCCGTACCCGTCGGCTCATCCAATATCACAAATATGGGTGTTCTTATCAGGGCACAGGCGATACATATCCTATGTCTCTCCCCTTCACCAAGCTCACCGGGATACTTATAGAGCAGGTAATCTATCTCGTCGTTGGTAAAATTGACTATCTGCAAGGCACCATACGCCAACCTCGTCTTCTCCTCATCAGGTATATCAGCTCTTATTCTGCTGATGAGGTTCTCAAGGATTATCTCTCCTTCATGTAGCGAATACTCTTGATGCAGGATGTCCATGTGCGGAGTGACTCTCCCCCTCCCAGCAGGTCCGGGAACGTTCATATCAACCCATTCATCCCCCATTCTTATCGTTATCGATCCACTGGTAATTGGTTCTATGCCGACGCTCATGTGGGCTACCGATGTCTTCCCAGCCCCACTGAGGCCTACGATCCCAAATATTTCATTCTCTTTTATCTCGCAACTGACGCCATCTACTGCTTTTATTGAAGATTGTTCTCCTCCAAACAATCCTCTATAATGTTTTTTTAAGTCTTTACAGATCAGGAGTGGCTTATTTCCCTTGTATCTCTCGAAGTGCACCTCCTCAACTCCCTCCTCGAAAGTATGACACATCTCATCTGACCTTCCAATCTCGATGATCTTCCCATCTTGCATCAGAGTGGCTTTATCGGTAAGTGTCCTTACGGCATCTGGCCAATGAGACGTCAGAACAAGTGATATATGCTCCCTCTCGATGTATCTCTTGACCGTCCCATGTACCACTTCTGCGGTGACGAAGTCCAATGTACCTGTCGGTTCATCTGCGAGAAAGAGTAATGGTCTTTTGGCCAAAGATGCGGCACATATAACCCTCTGCTTCTCACCTCCTGAGAGGTCTCTTCCGATGGAAGCGGCACATTGATCCAACCTGAGGCCGGATATGAGTTCGGATGTACGCTCTTTCATCTTTTCCTTTGGATATCCAATGCTTTCTAGTGACTTCATGATATTCTCGGTTACCGAGAGAAAAGTATATAACGCAAAACCACGCTGAGGCATGAGGGCAATCCTGTTAAAGAGAGAAAGTGCGATCATATCCTGCTCTTTAAGTCCTTCCCAGTAATCGATCTCTGTGGAAGACATCTTCGTTGAACATACCGGGCATTTCTCTCCATCCATCGATGGATACTCTACCCGGTTGCAATTCGGACAGTATGCAACGTTGAATATTATGTTGCCATAAGTCGGCTCGTACCCATCCGCTCCTCTGATCGATTGCATGAGGACAGATTTTCCAGCACCACATCTTCCCAACAGTCCAAACGCATCTTCTTCTTTTATAGTAAACGATACATCCCTAACGACGGGGATCTCCTTAAACTCTTTTGTCACATTTTTTACCGTTAAAAAATCTTCAACCAACTATAATTCCTCCTTTTGTTTATTAAGGAACACGATCTAAATTACATTTAATGGTGTTTCCATTATTTAATTCTATCGGTTGACTTCTCTTTTTAGCATAAATATTTTAAAACAGTGTACCTAAGTCGGCTTTAGGGGATTGGGATGCAGAGTAAAAGAAGAAGATC
>CABGHG010000133.1 GCA_902158735.1 Candidatus Methanolliviera sp. GoM_oil | reverse complement strand
GACGCATACCTCTTATCTCTTCAAGCGTTTCATCCTGCTTACCGAGCATCTGATCCTGCTTACCGAGCACCTCGCGCCTCGTCTCCCTTATCTCTCCCAACGTCTCGTCTTGTTTCTCGATCATATTGAGCATGATCGGTATCGCCTTTCCCCAGTGTTCCATCTGAAAGGCTTGCATACACCTCTCTATCGGTGGGACGGTATTTTTATAATCTTCAAATCTGATTTCCTCGATTATCGCTCCATCCGGTATCTGCGTATTAATTCTCTCTTTTAATCCATTTATTATCTCTTCTTCTGCATCTATTAAGCATACAACGCTTTCTTTGCCATTTAAGAATGTACTGAAGACGTTAAATCTATCTATTCCGAACTCAAGTGCGATATTTGTGAGAAAGACTCGATAGCCTACGTCGTGCACCCTTCCAGATATCGTCGCCTTTAATCTTATCCTATCTTATTCTATTCCTCTCTCCAATACTTATAGTTTGCCGAGTTGTCCCATCTCTTTATAGCTCTTCGGCGAGAAGAGAACTTCAAAATCATTCTCATCTATCAGATATAAATCTTTCATATATTCCCGCAGAACGTGCCTCCTTTGGGGCGTGAAGACCCAGATCACGAAATCACAACAGTTGCAAAAATTCATCTACCGTTAAACCGGCGTCTTTGATAATCCTCTCCAAAGTTCCTTTTTTTAATGTTTTATGCAATGGAATCGTTATTTTGATGACCGTTTCCTCTTTTATCTTCTTTAATCTAACGTGAGATCCTTTCTGCCTTGTAACCACAAAACCGGCCTTCCTCAGCGTTTTTATTGCATCATACCCGGAGATCGCCGGCAACTTCATATCGTTATCTTCTCTACTTCTGCCCGTCTATATCGAATGAGCTCGTCTTCATCCGGCTCCAGATACAACTCGATCGCCTCTTTGATGTTCTTTAACGCTTCCTCTCTCGTCTCTCCCTGTGAGATACAGCCTGGTAGGGATGGCACGTAAACGGTATATCCTCCCTCTTCCTCTTCCTCTTCCTCTAATACGACCGTCAGTTTCATCTTATGATCCTCCTTTAAGATCTCTTCACCCACCAAAATTATATAGATACGTGTAGATCTTCTCCGTTAAATCTTTATCGTCCCACCTCGCCGTTTGGGATCTCCTCAATAGCTTTCTCATAAGGGATCACTTCATCATCTGATGCTTTTGCCTCGTCATAAGCTCTTATGGAGTCCAATTCCTCCAATTCCTCCAATTCTTCGAGTATCTTGTGATAATCCCCAATATCAATGAGCACGCCGATACGATTTCCGTCGTCATCTCTCGGTATAAAAATCCTTCTTTTGTCTAATAACCGCTTTCTTAAAAAGATACCAAAATTTGCATTTTTGTTTACTTACCCATTCCAGTCAGGCGTGAGAATAATCGCTCCAAGTTTCCAACAAGCGCATCATTCATAAATCCGATCACCCCTCCAAAGATCGCCCCTGGCATGCCGCAACCGAGCAGGAAACCGGGCGGACATAGACAGAATAAACTCGTTGCGAGGGAATATAAGACGCAACCGATCATAGAATCGAGTGCCGTGAACGCAGATTCATCTTTGAACAGTTTGCTCCCCCCTATCGCTGATTTTTATCTGTTTTTTCTATGAAACATTTCCTATAATCTTACTGCCTCTCTCATCACTTCTTTTATAAACGAATTCTCCTCTCTCATCCTCTCAAATTCTTTTACGCTGTACACCAACGGCTCTACCGGCAGGTCGGTCATCTCGAGGATCTTTCCTATCCTCTCAAAGAATCTCTCTTTGAAATCTCCGACGATCATCAGGTCTATGTCGCTACCCTCGTGGATCTCTCCCCTTGCGAATGACCCATAGAGATAGACTTTGCATCCGAACTTCTCTTTCAGTTCGCCTGCAAAATTTTTTACTTCTTCAAGAATTTCTTCACGTCTTCCAATATCAATTCTGCATAACTTACGCATCTCTCTGCATCCTCTCTCTCATAAAACTCCGAGGGAGCAAGTTCGCCCGCCAAACCGTTTGGGTATCTCGTCGGAATATAGAACATGTCTAAATGACGTGCTGGAGATTCGATCGCCGAAAATTTCGTCTCTATCTTCTTGCACGCCCTGACCAATTCTTTTAATGCGTGCGTGATGATGGACGTATAACCATTCTCGTATAGGAAGTCCTTCAAAGCCTTTTCCGCACTCTGTTGTGACTGAAAACACGCCCAATCATAGTGGCCATCCTTCAAACTATCTTTTGCGGCTTTTAGGTCTGCTTCTGCCTGTACCATCCATTTCTTTACCCCTCTCATATCGCCTCCAGATATTTATAAATCATTCGCCGTCTAACTCGTCACGAATCCTGATCATCCCCCAAAGATCGCCCCGGGAACGCCGCAACCGAAGAGACCGGGTGAAAAGTTCTCTTGAATCTTTTAGTACTCATATAATCCCAGCCTTCTTCAAGACCGTCTTTATCTCCACAAGCTCACCCTCAATATAATTGAACCTCTCGTTCATATATGATTTCAGGTCGTGTCTCATGCCTTTTATCTCTCCCAACGTTTCATCCTGCTTACCGAGCACCTCGCGCCTCGTCTCCCTTATCTCTTCAAGCGTTTCATCTTGTTTCTCGATCATATTAAGCATGATCGGTATCGCCTTTCTCCAGTGCTCCATCTGGAACGTAGTCGCAAATCAAAGATTTGCGTATGCCAAAAATCTCCGATTTTTGAGCACCTGCATGCACCGCTCTATCGGTGGGACGGTATTTTTATAATCTGTATATTTTATTTCTTCAATTATCGCTCCATCCGGTCTCTGCGTATTAATTCTCTCTTTTAATCCCTTTAGTATCTCTTCTTCTGCGTCTATTAAGCATACAACGCTTTCTTTACCTTCTATAAAAGTGTTGAAGACGTTAAATCTGTCTATTCCAAACTCAAGTGCGATATTTGTGAGAAAGACCCGATAGCCTACGTCGTGCACCCTTCCAGAAATTATTGCCTTTAATCTCATCCTATCTTATCTCATCTTCTCCGATACTTATAGTTTGCCGAGTTGTTCCTGCCCGACCCTATCTTTGCGGGTTTTACGATCCTCAGCGCGCCATCTTTTTATATGACTTTTTTCTATGTTCCACTTTAAGTAACATAATCAAATCATTATTATATTTATAGATAATCCTAAATGGTGGCACTCTGACACTCCTCAATCCTTTTAATTCGTATTTTAACGGTTTTCCTTTTCCTGGACTATCTATAATCTTCTCAATGGCTTTTCTTATCTTATTTCGAAGATTTCCATCTCTTATCTTCCTCAGATCATCTCTGAATTCTTTGGTATATTCTACCCTAACTCTAATCGGCATTATCCAAGAAATTTTCTTGATCTAAATCATTCACGTTCTTCAACTCATAGGTTCTACCGGCTTCTATATCCTCTTTTGATCTTCTTATGCCTTCCATCAACTCTTCATCATTCATGATCTCGATCGTCTCGATTATGCCGTCTAACTCGTCACGAATCCTGATCATCTCATCAAATGCCTCTGGCGTTATAGATAATGAAAACCCCCATGTAGTTGCAAATCGAAGATTTGCATATCCCAAAAATCGAAGATTTTTGAGGACTTTAGCTTGGGGATGATAAAATATTAAACTTTAAAGGTATGGCGTTGGGTATATGAGTAAATGAAAGAACTCACGCCACACCAAAAAGCATTTAAACTTGCAAATATATTAATCTATTGGGTGTATGGGAAATGAAGATCAAAAGAACCTACAAATATAGAATATATCCAAACCGAGAACAAAAATCTATTTTGGATACGACTTTAAACACTTGTAGAATTCTCTATAATGATTGTCTGACTGAAAGGAGAGATGCTTGGGATACTTCTCGTAAATCTATAAATTATTACGATCAAGCAGATCAGTTGAAAGAGATAAAGACTTTTGATGATGATCTAAATGGTGTCTATTCCCAAGTTATCCAAGACGTTTTAAAGAGAATAGATAAAGCGTTCAAGAACTTCTTTAGGCAGGTTAAAAGTAAAAGTAAAAGTAAAAGTGAAGAGAAAGCTGGCTATCCAAGATATAAAGGTAAAGATCGGTATGATTCCTTCACCTATCCTCAAAAGGGCTTTAAGTTGGAAGATAAAAAGTTAAGCCTTTCAAAGATTGGATCTGTTAATATCAAAAAGCATAGAGATATATCTAAAGACGCAAATATTAAGACTTGTACGATTGAAAGAGATTTAGATCGTTGGTATGCTTGCTTTACGGTTGAGGTTGAGATCCAGGAAGAAGAACCCGATCAGAATATGGAAATCACAAACCCAATTGGTATAGATTTAGGAATAAGTCATCTAATAACACTTTCAAATGGAGACATGGAAGATAATCCAAAATATTTGGCTAAATCTGAAAAGAGATTAAATAGGAAGCAAAGAAAGTTAAGCAAATCGAAGAAAGGATCGGATAACCGAACTAAAAGACGATTTGAGGTAGCTAAAACTCATAGAAAGGTTAGAGAGCAAAGAACCGATCTATTACATAAGATAAGTCGTTCATTGGTTAATACTTTCGATCTAATCGTCTTTGAGGATCTAAAAGTTAAAAATATGTTGAAAAATCATCACTTAGCGAAATCTATAAGCGATATATCGTGGTCACAATTAACAAATTTTGTATCTTACAAAGCGGAAGAAGCTGGTAAGAGAGTTGAATTTGTTAATCCAAAAAATACAAGTCAGGAATGTTCAAATTGTGGCGAAATCGTTAAAAA
>CABGHG010000132.1 GCA_902158735.1 Candidatus Methanolliviera sp. GoM_oil | reverse complement strand
CAACTTTTACATTCGGCAGGTCTCATATCTCCTTCTCTCCATCTGTTCGGAAGATCAGGCTCACAGATAAGTGGGCGCGAGATGGATATAAAATCAGCCCTTTCACTCTCAAGTATACCATCTGCCATTACCGGGTCCCTTATCCCTCCAATCAGAATCAACGGACAGCCTCCCATGACAGGTTTCAACTCCTGTGCAGCAGGTAAAAGATATGCTTCATCATCTCGTGATTTAATGAGTTTCATTGGCAGTGCACTTTTGTTTCGGAGCCTCCCTTCGTAGATACCTCCGCTGGGCTCGATTGCGTCATATCCCGTTTCTACTAGCATTTTGGCAATATCTTTTGCTTCTTCAACGCCAAGACCTTCTGGGACTCCGTCCTGGGATTGCATCTTGACAATTATTGGAAAATCAGCTCCTACTTCATCATGAATTCCCTCACAAATGCCTGCGAGTATCTTTGTGCGACTCTTGGTGTCACCACCGAATTCATCGCTGCGCTTGTTGGAATACGGTGATAGGAACGAACTGAGCAGATAGCCATGGGCGGCATGGATCTGAACCATATCATATCCACACTCGTAAGCCCTACGACCGGCATCGACGAACTTGCCAATCATCCCTCTAACCTCGTCCGTGCTAAGCTCACGGGGAAGACGATTGATCATTTTATCTGCAATAGGTGAAGGTGCTATAGGTACAACCTTTGGAATTAGTATCTGACGACCACAGTGTGCGAGCTGAGCCGCAATCTTGACGCCATCATACTCGTGAACCACGTCAACCAGACTCTTCTGTCCTGTCTTGCAGGAGTCGTCATACAGACCGGATGTCTTCGGCCCAACCATCCCTTTCGGATCAACGGTGGTAAAACCGGTGATTATCAGCCCTGTCCCGCCCCGGGCCAGATCAGAGTAAAGATCGATCAGTCCGTCGGTCACATGCCCATTCTCATCTGCCATGCTCTCGTACGTCGCCGAGCGTACAATCCTGTTCTTAACGGTGACATCCCCGATCTTACCAGGTGTAAAAAGAGTACTTAATTTCACATCAAACACTTTCCCAGGCCTAATAATACTCGAAGGAAGATTTATCTTCTGTCAGGAGTTCAGATACCTTTTCCTGTAACATCATTTACAATCTCCCAGAGTTCATCTTCCGATACGCCGGTATGCATCTCCGACATTATCTTCTTGACGTCATTAAATGCACTGCGCATATCGTCTTTACCTAGCTTCTCCTGCAATTCCTTGATCCTTTCAACTATGATTGATACCTCATCATCCGTAGCCTCTATCCCCTTCTTCTCAAGCTTATGTCTAATCGCATGCGCTCCTGTAAACTTGCCCATGAAGAATTTTCGCCCTCGTCCTACCGAACTGGGTGATATAGGCTCATATGCTCTGTGATGCTCCATCTCTCCGTGGATGTGGATCCCGGATTCATGACTGAATGCATTCTCACCAACGATAGCCTTGTGAACCGGCACCGGGACTGTGAAGTACTTCTCGGTGAGTGTTGAAAGCTCATACAACTTCTCCGTCTTTATGTGTGTGTTGATGCCATAAAGGACTTCAAGGGCCATGACAACCTCTTCGAGTGGGGCATTCCCGGCCCTTTCACCGTATCCGTTTATGCAGGTGAGCGGGAATGTGACGCCTTCTTCTATCGCTGCAAGCGTATTTGAGGTCGCCAGACCAAAGTCATCATGACAATGCACAGCGAGAGGGACCTTCTTGACTTTCAATACCTCCTCCCTGATCTTACTCATCAGATACTTCATCGAGAGCGGTCGGAGGAACCCCACAGTATCGCAGGCACATATTTTATCGGCACCGGCTTCGATAGCAACTTTATGGAGTTCTATCAAGAATTCAATCTCGGTTCTGGACGAATCTTCGGTTATAAAATCGACTACCACGCCGTGATCCTTGGCGTAGCTGACAGAATCTGCAACAGCCTCTACGACTTGCTTCCTTGTCATTCTTAACTTGTACTTGAGGTGCAGGTTGCTGGAAGCGATGAAGATAGGTATCTCATCAACCTCGCACTCCAGACACGCATCAACGTCAGATCTCATCGCTCTGGCAGGAGCTGCAACGGAAAGACCCAGATTCTCGGATGATATCTGCTTAATCGTATCCTTTTCGCTCTGAGATACAGCCGGAAAACCGGCAGCAATTACGGCAACTCCCATTTCATCCATAAGTTTGGCAAGCTCTATCTTTTCATCTAATGTGAGGAATACACCAGGGGTCTGCTCACCATCTCTGAGGGTTTCATCCCATATCCAAACCTCTTCCGGAAGAAATTCGGTTTTAGATTCCTCTAACATATTATAATTCGCTATCAAACCGTCTTTTTCAAGTTCAAACAAAATTCTCTCCCTCAGTGCAAATTAGAATTAGAAACCCCATTACTTAACTAAGCTTATGCTCCTATATTTATTAAATCTTCTGTTTTATTCCATGCAATCGCGATGTCTATCGATAACATTTAAGTTCATTGCATGCAATTACCTGCTTTGTTCGGATTCATTTAAATTTAAAGGGATAGTACATGTTATCAAATACGGCTCATCAAGATTCTCTAAAAAACCCACTGATAGTGCAGAGTGATAGGTCTATACTTCTGGAAGTGAACAATCCGTTCTACGAGAGCGCGCGGGACATATTGGGGCTATTTGCCGAACTTGTAAAGAGTCCGGAGCATATCCATACCTACAAAATCACGAACCTATCCCTGTGGAATGCGGCTGCTTCCGGTATGAGTTCTGATATGATTCTGGATGCTCTGGATGAGTACGGCAAATACGAAGTCCCTGATAATGTCCGTGCAGATATCATCGACTATGTTTCAAGATACGGGCGCCTAAAACTGAAGAAGGAAGGGGACTCGTTGGTTCTGGTAAGTGATGATATTACTTTGATTTCTGAGGTTTGGAATAATAATGGTGTGAAGCGGTACTTACAGGAACAGATAGATGAAAGGACACTTAAGATAGAACCGGGCATGAGGGGGCACATAAAACACGCTCTGATCGAACTTGGCTTTCCGGCAGAGGACATTGCAGGGTATACAACCGGTGATCATCTTTCAATTGAACTGTTGGATGAAACGAGGTTAGGTACCTCTTTTCTGTTGCGGCAGTATCAGCAAGATGCAATCGGTTCCTTTTACGCTGGTGGTAGCATCTTTGGCGGAAGCGGGACGATCGTGCTTCCATGCGGTGCCGGAAAGACGATGGTAGGAATGGGCGTCATGTCAAAACTTGATTGCCACACACTCATCATAACTCCCAATATAATTGCTGCAAGACAGTGGATCGACGAACTTGTAGATAAAACAACTATATCAAAGGATGATATCGGAGAGTACTCAGGGGAATCAAAAGAGATTAAACCGGTTACTATAGCCACTTATCAGATACTGTCACACAGATCCAAAAATGACGAATTCCCTCATCTGAAGCTCTTCAACGAGAGGAACTGGGGCCTGATAATTTATGATGAAGTTCACCTGCTTCCCGCACCCATATTCCGGATTACCGCAGAAATTCAGTCGATGAGGCGTCTGGGGCTCACTGCAACACTTGTAAGGGAGGACGGGAAGGAGACTGAAGTATTCTCACTGATCGGACCCAAGAAGTATGACGCTCCATGGAAGGATCTTGAGAAGCAGGGATGGATTGCTAAAGCAGTATGTAGTGAGATCAGGATATCTATGCCAGAGGAGTTCAGGCTGAAGTATGCGATGGCAAAGGACCGGCAGAAGTACAGGATATCTGCAGAGAACCCTCAGAAGATCAAACCTGTGAAGGAGATTGTAAAGTATCATAGGGGTAAAGGGGACAAGATTCTGATTATAGGAATGTATCTTGATCAGCTTACTGGGATCTCCAAACTACTTCATGCTCCTTTACTTACCGGAAAGACACCAAACAAAGAGAGAATAGAACTGTATGATCGGTTCAGAAATGGTGAAACGGATATCCTTGTGGTATCGAAGGTTGCCAACTTCGCCATCGATCTTCCTGATGCCAATGTTGCAGTACAGATCTCAGGGACATTCGGTTCCAGACAGGAGGAGGCGCAACGTCTAGGAAGGATATTGAGGCCAAAAAAAGACGGTTCCATAGCTCACTTCTACTCGATTGTTACCAAGGATACGAGGGATCAGGATTTCTCTGCAAAGAGGCAGATCTTCCTCACCGAACAGGGTTACAGGTATATTATTGGTGATAAATTCGTGATACCCGATAAGTTAGCGGCTTAAGATGGAATATCTACTCCGCCAAACAAAAGCTTAAAAGCATCTTGAAACAGACAGTACATAATGCAGCGGAGATCCTGGTCAATTGTAATTCTCGCGCTTTTACTCATTTTCATGACTGTGGCATCAGCAGGCCTTTTCATGGTAATTAGTTATCAGGAATCCACGATCAATGATCTAAATAGTAAAGTGTCGGAGCAAGAGCTTCTAATCTCCAAACTGAAGTATGTACGTAACGAAGAGGTAAACTTCACCTGTACGGCCGAAGGGGCAGTCCCGCTTGATGGTGGACAGCGGATAAAGAAAGGTAAAATCGTAGCCGTCGACGGGATGTCTAATTCCGGGACTCTGGGGGATGTATCGGTCGAGATAATAGAGGGTAAGGGCAGGGTTCTTATCAATACAAATCCGTTCATTGAAGCTGATACTCAGCATTCGGCAAAGATTGCAGTAGAAGTTGCGCAGAACTTCACAGGCAAGAGCCTCTTACAAAACGATGTAATAATCACATTTGATCTTAACGATACCATTATGCTCGGTGGGCCATCCGCCGGTGCTGCAATGGCGACTGTAGTGATTGCTGCAATCGAAGATAGAGATCTGAGGGATGATGTGATGGTCACTGGCACCATCGAACCTTCGGGATGGATAGGATCTGTAGAGGGTGTACTTGAGAAGGCTC
>CABGHG010000131.1 GCA_902158735.1 Candidatus Methanolliviera sp. GoM_oil | reverse complement strand
ATGCGATCTTACGCCGAGTTTTATACACGTGTCAGCCGTTGTTCTCAACAACTCCTCGGCTATCTCTACGTCCTTGAGGATAGGTTTTGCCTTCTCTATCTCTCTTAATTTTCTCTGATCTGTCTCAAACCTTTCTATAAATGAATCAGGATCGCTCTCGAGTCCTTCTGCAACTTTTATAATCTCTACCCTCTTATCTACATCATCTATGCTCTCTACACCGACCTGTAATCCAAATCTATCAAGCAGTTGTGGTCTCAATTCTCCTTCCTCGGGATTCATCGTGCCCACGAGTATAAATTTGGATGGATGTAGGACAGATACTCCTTCTCTTTCGACGACATTTACGCCCATTGCCGCGGAGTCCAATAAGACGTCTGCAACGTGATCATCTAAGAGATTCACTTCGTCTATGTAGAGAATGCCTCTGTTTGCATCCGCGAGTATTCCCGGTTCTAATGCTCTTATCCCCTCTCTTATCGCCTTCTCGACATTCAAAGAGCCGACGATTCTGTCTTCCGTTGCTCCAAGTGGAAGGTCTATGACGCGTGTTCTTCTTCTGATAACTTCTAATTCTTCGCCGTTCATCTTCTTCTCGTAGCAGATATCACACGTCTCGTTTATGTCGTTTGGATTGCAGTTGAATGGACAGCCCTTCACCACGTCGATCTCCGGCAATAGATCTGCCAACGCTCTAACTGCTGTAGATTTTGCCGTACCTTTCTCGCCCCTGATCAGAACACCACCGATCTTCGGGTTTATCGCGTTCAATATCAACGCCTTCTTCATCTTCTCCTGCCCAACGATCGCCGTAAAGGGTAAAATCTTTCTTCTTATGTGATGCGTCATTTTAATTTTTCTCCTCTGATCTTTTATATTCTTCTAAGTGTTCTAAAATCTCTCTCCTCGCTCTTCGATCCAACCTTCTACCTCCAGATAGAGCTCTTTTAATTTCTCCAATATCTCCTCCGTCGTTTCCCAGTATCCCCTTTTATTCGCTTCAAATAATCTATTGATTATCTCGGCAGTTGCAAAGGCGTTATTCTCTTCCAATCTCTTTCGTATCTCTTCATCAAAAATGAATCTTTCAGCCATACCATCAAAAATCCAATTATCCACGGCGTTTGTGGTAGCGGCCAATCCAAGTATGTTTTTCACCCGATCTGCGATCTGTTGCGCACCATGAAAATCATGTTTTAACATCTCATCTATCCATTTTGGGTTTAAGATCCTCGTTCTCGTACCTCTCGCTATAACATCTCCAATATCTTCGGTCTTTATCAC
Source organism: Candidatus Methanolliviera sp. GoM_oil (assembly GCA_902158735.1). Taxonomy (GTDB): domain Archaea; phylum Halobacteriota; class Methanoliparia; order Methanoliparales; family Methanoliparaceae; genus Methanolliviera. The sequence goes on along the minus strand of CABGHG010000131.1, from coordinate 3,750 downwards.
CTCTTTTGTCGTATCGGTGATCATCATAGCCGCTTTTTCACCCTTAATGGTTTCTACAGCCTTTGATAATCCTCCGAAGAACTCGAAATAGTGATCTAGATCGACGATCTCATAATCGTTCGAATCTCTCACCTGTGAAACGATATCCACTTTGGAGAGACTCTTTCTGTAAAGACCATCTGTTTTTCGTGCGTGAATGTTATCAACATATAGATAATTCATGGACTGGATATAAACCTCTACCAAATCCTTTTCTTCATTCCAGATAGAATCCTCAACTAATTGGAGCATTCTCGTTCCATATTCTCCTGCTTTTGGACCAAATATCCTCCCATTTGCGATCTTCCTGGCATCTTTTTCATCGATTTCTCCTTTTTCGATCTCCGTTTTCAATACCTCAAGGTTCTCGAGCGAATGCTTTTTGACGAAGTTCATTTCAACGGGCTCATCGAGCTCTGCCACAAGATTAAAGGCATGATTTAACAATTGAATGATATTCGGGAACATATCACGAAAGAATCCACAGATATTAAGAAGGCAGTCGATTCTGGGCCTTCCAAGCTCTTCTAATGGTATAACCTTTAATTCAGGATACCACGAGCTCGTCTCCTTTACGATCCTCACGCCGAGATAATGAAAGATCTGTCCGATGGTTTCTCCGCCCGTTTTTGTCGTCTCAAATCCCCACAAGACGATGCCGACGCTTTCAGGATACCTTTGATCTCTTTCGAGATACCTTCTTATCGTCCCCTCCGCTATTTCAGCTCCCCTTTCAGCGGCTGTCGAGGTTGGGATTCTATTTGGATCGAATTGGTAGATATTTCTTCCTGTGGGAAGAATCTCGGGCGTTCTTACTACATCTCCGCCGAGATTCGCCTCGATGAATTCTTTGTTCAGACCTCTCAGACAACTTTCGATCTCGTCCTCATTATCGGAGTAATTCTTCGATAATTTTATTCCAAAAGATAAGGTCTTCTTCAAATCCTTTCTACAGTTCCTTGGCAAGTTACTCTTTTTGATGGCATTGTCGATCGGTTCTTCAACGCAACGATCTACGAGTTCGGCACATCTCTTGTCTACCTTATCGAGCATAGCAGCATATCGATCTTTATTTCTCAATGCAAGATCGTAATCGATACCATCGGATTCCGCCAGAATTCTGTTCAGGGATTTTATGCTCTCTCGATCGTATCTGAGGATGAATTCGGTGAATTTTTTTATCTCTTCTTTCCCATAGCGTTCTCCGATTATGTGCAAACCTCTTGGTATTATGCTTCTCTTCATCTCATAGAGTTCTTCATGAATTTTGGCGATGTTTTCTCCTTTAAAATTTAACGCTTTTGCCCTGTCCAAAATTTTATTTCTCACCTTTTCACTTCTCAATGGATCTTGAACCATCGACTCATCGTACTCATCGATCAAATCCTGAAGTTCGACGTAATCTTCATACAAGTCCGATGTGGTGTAGGATGGGGAGTTATAACTTATCATCGTGCCGTAGAGCCGTCTCTTTGCAATCATCGCTTCTGATGTGTTCAAAACGTGATAGATGTATAGATTTGGCATATCTCCAATCAATATATCCGGGAAACAATTCGAACTCATTCCTACCTCCTTTCCCTTCATGAATTCTGCCAAGCCATGCGTTCCCACGTGAATGATCGCGTCCGCGCCCCAGATCTTCTGCAACCAAAAATAAAATGCGAGATATTGATGATGAGGGGGTTTCGTTTTGTCGTGTGCGGCAGTGGCCAGATCCGCGCTATCGAGTGGAGGTCTCGCGGGCTGAAGCCCGATGAATACGTTGCCGAATTTCATTCCCGGTACCAAGAGTTTATTATCGACGGTCATCACATTTCCGGGAGGTTTGCCCCAGTCCTCTGTAACATCCATTTGTACTTCAGCGGGTAACATATGGAAAAGTTCAAGGTACTCTTTTAGATCCATTGAATAGCAATTTTTCAGCGTCTCTTCTCTTCTGAACCAAGCTCCAGAGTTGGCGATCGCCATCTCTCCAAACAATTCGTATAATTCCTTCGATGGAAGTTTCACTTCATACCCCTTCTCTTTCAAACGTTCCAACAACCGTTTCACGCTTTCAAAAACATCGAGGTATGCCGCTTTTCCTATGTTCTCCTCGCCAGGAGGATAGTTATATATGATGATGGCAATTTTCTTCTCCTTATTCGGTTTGTCCTTCAGTTTTATCCAATCTCTTATTCTGCCCGCGATATGCCCAACACGATCATCGATTGGCATGACTACCTTCGCTTTTGTCTCTCCAATTATCATATCTTGTATCCCACAGGCAGGTATGGGCTCGATACATCCATCAAGTTCGAGCCAAACGACCGCTGTGATAATCTCAATCGGTGAAAGTCCGGTTGGAGACCCTTTCCATCTTTCGACCTCCCGCATGAACATTGGCACAGGAGCAAAGATCGGCACGTTTAAGTTCTTCAATAACTCAAGAGTTGGTTTCGGATTTCCACCGAGAGGGCCTCCATTTATTCTAAACCACATAAGATAAATGACAGCATCGACGAGTGGTTTGCCATTTTGGAAGAAATATTGTTTTATCGCCCTTAAATTGTGAACTCCATCCGCATAAACTGGAAGGATGTTGAAATCCTCAAATTCCTCTATAAATTCTTTCACCGTCGAGATACTCTGATCAAAGTGCATCCCTCCATAAAAAAGCATGCCGATTGTCGGTCTATCCCTCTCAAAACCGGATATCCGCATGAATTCGTCTAATTCGGTGAAATATCCGTATGCTGGGTGATAGATGCCACATTCAGGAAACTCGACCGGTTCTTTTGCCCTCGGTAGATCGCATCCAAGGTATTCCTTTAAAAGAAATAAAAATAAATTATAATAATTCTCCTTCCCGCCGTGAGCCCAATATTTTGTTATCTTGATATAGTTACCTGCATCTTTCATAGATTTAACTGGCAAAACCCTTCCCGCGGTCTCCACTATCCTCTGGACTCGTTCTATCTTCTTCCAGAGCATCTCGGGGTTATCCACTTCGGTGGTGCTACTTATTCTACCTGCAATTTTTCTTCCGGAGAACGAACCAAGCCTCGTTATCTCCATCAATTTGCCCATGGGACCGACAAGGTTCAAGACGATGTTATCTTCGTCTTTTAACGTATCATAAACGATCTCGCTCGACCTTCCTCCGCCTCTTATGTCGATCAGAACGATATCCGATGTTCTCAAATCATTTCTTAACCTCTCTTCATCACATCTTTCCTCATCTATCTCATTTGGATAGTATATTTTGAATTTGACATCCAATTTAAAGTTCTCATTTAACTCACTCATCGCCTCAACGATCGTCGAAGTCGCTATCGTCGAGATGCAGATAATCTTCATTTTCGCCCCCTCTCACATTCGTATCTCGTTATGACGACCTTCGTTTCACATAGTTTTGACGGCACGGGTATGACCATTTTAAGGTAGGGATTATCGAAGAGAACCTTCCCCGAGATCGAGCCCGTTCCCTCTCCTGGATCAACCAGGATCGTATTCAATTTTTTGTTCATCTCTACCATTATATCTTTATTATTGAGATGTTCTTCTTCTCTCAACGTCATGTTGATCTCTCCCATCGCTTTGACATTTCCAGGTACCCATTTTGGCGCAAAAGCAATCGCCGTTATTGTATTAAGTTCCTGGCGGAAGGTTCGAGAGCGTGTAAACTCCCTCATCATCGGTCTTTGTCTCATATAAAGCCCCGACGAT
>CABGHG010000130.1 GCA_902158735.1 Candidatus Methanolliviera sp. GoM_oil | reverse complement strand
CTTTTAGTCTTTCGGGAGGAAGTTCCATCTTTCTCTTCACCAGTTGTGCTCGCAAAACATTTAAAAACATCTGATTGATGAAATGCTCTTTTAGAATAGTTTCAAAGAAAGATCCATCGACAATAGAGATTTTCACCTTGTCGGGATTATCTTTATGTGTTCTCACAAAATAATCTCAATGAAAAATTCTACGACCTCGATGGATTCATACATGGTCAGAAGAGCCTCTTTTGTTTCCTCTTTGCGAAGGGAAGGGATTTATCAACTGGCCAGATCTCTCCGATCTTCGGCGTAAATCTATAATAATCATAAAATTTAGAGACGTCATCCGTTTTTCCAATGCTCGGCGACGACCAACGTGGTCCCCGTTCCGGTGAACGGATCCAAAATCGTATCTCCGCCCTTTGTAGCAAAGGCGATGATTTGATACTGTACTCAAAAATTGTAAATTTTTGACATCCTAAAAATCTTTGATTTTTGCGGACTTTGAAAATCTAAAATTGGATGGAGCCGCCGATGTTTTCTTCTTCCAAATTATCAGATTTTGAAACGTCCAATCCGTTTCTCTCAATATTCTGAGGAGATCTTTCGTATTTTTCTCTCGCTGCACGAAATAGATGACACCGCCCTCGACCGTTGCTTTATAAATTTCATCGAGAATTTCTTTGAGCCAATTTCAATATTTTTCTTGGTTTTGTTCACCATCAAAATATTTGTAATCCTTCCCCTGATTGAAAGGAGGATCTACAAATGTAAGATCAATCTCTTTTATAGAACCATCCTCAAAAAGTTTAAGGTAACCGCTCTTGCAAAACCCGATACGTTGTATTTAATTTTACATGATGCTCCATCTTCGCCCTCTTCATAGTACATGATGCTCCATCTTCGCCCTCTTCATAGCCCAGGGCGGATTCGAACCGCCGTTGCCGGGTCCAAAGCCCGACATGATTGACCGCTACACTACCGGGCTAAAATTTTAGACTCTCTCTTTGGGATGAAATGTAGTATAGAATCAGAAGATTTACTGACACATAAATATTATGTATTGGTATTATTGGTATAGTGAACTACCCCACCCTTACGGATGGGGCTTCCTGTATCACCCTTCTCTTTGAGAAGTCCTCAGGCTTAACTTTGGACAGTTCCTGCCCTACACGGCTTAACCCTTTCTTTAGAATGTTCAACGCGGCATTTTCATCTCTATCCATTACTAATCCACAGAATGGACATTTATGGACTCTTTGGCTCAAAGATTTCCTAACAATCCCACCACAGTTTGAGCATTCCTGACTTGTATTCTTTGGATTAACAAATTCAACTCGTCTACCAGCTTCCTCCGCTTTGTAAGATACAAAATTTGTCAATTGTGACCATGAAACATCACTAATAGATTTAGCTAAGTGATGGTTTTTTAGCATTCCTCTAACGTTCAGATCTTCAAAGATGATTAGATCGAAAGTATCAACCAGCGAATGACTTATCTTATGGAGCAGATCAGCTCTCTGATCTCTAACCTTTCTATGAGTTTTAGCAAGTTCAAATATCCTCTTTTTTCGATTATTCGATCTTTTTTTCGCTCGGCTAAGCCTTCTTTGGTCTCTCTTTAACCTCTTTTCTGATTTGGCTAAATATCTTGGATTATCTATTGTAGATCCATCTGAGAAGGTGATAAGATGGTTTATACCTAAATCTATACCGATTGGGTTTGTTATCTCGTTCCTTATACCTTCGTTTTGATCTAGGTCTTCTACTTCTATCTCAACACTAAAACAAGCATACCAACGATTTAAATCCCTTTCAATTGTGCAAGTCTTAATCTTTGCGTTTTCAGGTATATCTCTATGCTTTTTGATATTAATAGAGCCTATCTTTGAGAGAATTAACTTCTTACCATCCTCGCTAATCTCAAATCCACTTTGGGGATATGTGAAAGAATTATATCTTGATCTGGGCTTGTATCTTGGATAACCTGCTTTTTCTTTTTTCTTAACTTTTTTAAAGAAATTTTTAAAGGATTTGTCTATTCTCTTTAAAACGTCCTGAATAACTTGAGAATGAACTCTTTTTAGACCGTCATCAAAAGTCTTGATCTCTGGCAACTGATTCTGTTGATCATAGTAATTGATAGATTTTCTACAAGATTGCCAAGCATCTCTTCTTTCAGTTAAACAATCATTATATAGAACTCTACAGATATTTAGCCATTCCTCTATAAGAGTCTTTTGCTCTCGGCTCGGGTATATTCTGTATTTGTATGTCTTTCTCATTTCTCTCCTTGGTTTTCAACGTATTGTTTTAGAATGTCTAATGTTACTTCTCCTGTTGTGGCTAAGAAATATGATGGAGACCAGAACGTTTTTTTCCATAATTTTTTCTCGACCTGGGGAAAATTTCTTCTTATTTCTCTTGAAGTATTAGTTTTCAGAGCGTTTATGTATCGTGTAATATCTAACACTGGTTTGGATCTGAAGAGAATGTGGATATGATCTTTATCACACTCTTGATTGATCACACTCACTTCAAATGTTTCACTAATCTCTCTTACTCTTTGTTTTAGGTAATCTACTATCGCTGGATCATCAAAAATCTCTCTCCTATATTTTACCACTTGAATGAGATGGTATTGAAGGCTATAAACTGAATGTGATCCGTGATCCAGTTTATATTTCACAGTTATACTATTATTCGTATAACTATATAAGTGTTTCTATCTTTCCGTCTCCTCTAATTCATCCCCTCCCTTACGGAAGGGGACTTCTTAGAGAAAAAAGTTAAATCATGAATATTGCTGTAAGCTTTTTCTTGATCCTTAATCCAATGCATTGTAGCATTTGAAAATACTACATCAAATTTGAAAGGATACCTAAAATCTTCAATATTTGAGCAAATATATTCTATGTTATAATTCTCTAGAATATCTTCCTTGGCTTTCATAATCGAGCTTTTTGAAATATCAACACCTATTATTTTTGCTTTCGAGAAGTATTCTTTTAAGACGTATTTCGTTAAAGAGCCCGGTCCGCAACCGACATCTAATATCAACTCAGGTTTGATATTAAAGTACTTAACATATGTATTCATTAGAAAGAGTAAAAAATCAGCCTGCTTCCTTTGGGCGGATGAATGAAGAATGTAGGAATGAGGTATGTTAAATATTTCTTCTGCTTCTTTAATTTTCTTTTCCATACAGTATCTCCGAAAAGGTATAAATTAATCCCCTTCCGTCTTAAAAGGCGAAAGGATGGTATTTTGTTAAGCGGCTTTCAGCCGATGAATATAACAGAATGGGTAAATTCCTACTTGGTTTTTCATTTTTTGTGGTTCCTTTAACTACACTTCTCTGCTCCTCCTTCAATTACCTCCTCCACAGATGCCAAATCCTTCATTATGAAAATCCTATCCTTTCCTCTCATGTCATTCTCTATTGAATATTTTAGAATATTTTTTAGAACGTTATCATATTTCCGATATTTATCCCCTTCACAGTATAATCGAAAGTAATCGAAAGTATCCTCGATCGGGGTTAATTCAAATCCCTTCTTCTGATTCCTTTATCTTCTCGAGAACTTTAAGCCCCTCGATCTTTGGTAGTCGTAGATCGAGAAGTATCAGATCCGGTCGTGGGCTCTTTTCTTCTTCGTCGGCATAATCTCCACGGCAGAATAGATAATCGAGCGCATTTTTTCCATCAGCCACTCTGCAAACCTCTTTTGCCGCATTAATATCTTTAAGAAAGCGTTTCACGAGCATCGCATACGCCTCATCGTCCTCCGCGAGTGGAGTAATATCACCGGTTTATTCACTCTATTCCTCATTTTTTACCCCCTCTTCCGGTTTTTCTGGAAGCGTGAAGCAGAATGTGGATCCCGCTCCCTCCTTACCGTCAGATTCTATCCAGATTCGACCACCGTGCACCCCAACTATCCTTTTTACGATTGAAAGTCCTGCACCACTCCCTTCGCTCTCCTTATCTATCTTGTAGAATAATTGAAAGACCTTCTCGTGCTGATCCGATAGAATGCCGATCCCGTTGTCGCGGACGAAGAAGACGTTCTCATCACTTTTATAACCTATCTCGATCCTTGGATGATCCTGGTCACCCATGTACCTGATACCGTTTCCAATGAGATTTGTAAGCACCTCAACGATCCTCTCTCTATCAACATGAACGATCTTCTCTTTTTTCGATTTCGATATGGAATCTTCCACAATGATCTCGATATTCTTCTCATTGGAACTTATCTCTCCGGAGATCTGATCCAAAGCATCTTTAACGATCTCTTTGAAGGAGACATCTTCCGGCGGATTCGTTATTCTTCCTATTCTGGAAAGTTCGAGCGTATCTCTCAAGAGGTGATCCATCTTCTCGATGCCGTCTTTTATCTGCTCGAGATCGGTCTCGATATCTTCTCTCTTACTCTTTTCGATATCTCTCTTGAGCATACCTGCAAAGCCGCTTATCGTGATTAATGGAGATCTCAAATCATGGGAAATTGTATAGACAAATCTCTCCATCTCGGCATTCTTCGCTTTCAGTTCATTTTCCATCTTCTTTCGCTCAAGCGCATTCGCAAAAATTTCTCCCATTATTCTGAGCAGGGTAATGATGTCTTCTGGAAATGCTCTTTCCGTCCGCACCGAATCGAACCCCAGATATCCTACCAGAGATCCCTCATACACCATGGGAAGGACGATGAGCGATTTGATGTCCTGCGGCTCGAGGATTTCTTTTTCGGCACTTGTATCGGGGGGAAGGTCGGCCACGCGAGGGATATAGATGTTCTCAAAACGCCCGAGTTTCTCCATCCACCACGGAAGGGTCTCAGAGGGTATTCCCTTAAGACTATCAATTTGCGGCTCAATTCCCGGGGCGCACCACTCGTGTGTATTGTCCATATTAGCAAGTTGATCCGGTAAGATAGAAGGCAACAGCTTGATCATACCCGCGTACATCCTTCCCGCCTTTACACCGTATTCATAATCGTTCGATGCTTTTATATATTGTATCTTGATTTCATACGGTTGTGATGATGTTGGCGTAGAATCGTCATAAGAGAGGTCACAAGC
>CABGHG010000129.1 GCA_902158735.1 Candidatus Methanolliviera sp. GoM_oil | reverse complement strand
GTCAGAATCCAACTTGTGGTGCAGATATTCCTCTGATGCGACAGTTTTGGCTTGCAAAGAAGGAAAAGAAGAAAGTGGCTTTATTCCCTTATATTAATGATAAAGAGGTCAAGTTTAAGATCGTTGGAGATGGATATGAAGATATGCCAGCTAACTTTAAACCGGAAGATGGCACAGTATCAAGGGCGATTGCCGCCTGTCCTGTCTGTGGTTCGGTGGTGGATGCGAATACGACGAGAAGATTGTTTCGAGAAGGAAAGGCGGGGCAGAGGATGGTTGCGGTTGTTTTACATCATCCAAAGAAGAGGGGAAAAAGTTATAGGATCGTCACAGAGAAAGATTTGGAAATTTTTAAAGATGCAGAGAGATATTTAGAGGAGAAGAGAAGGGAATTGTTTGATGAATGGGGTTTTGATCCGGTGCCTGATGAACCAACACCGGAAGGAAAAGGTAGAGGAGCTGAAAGAGCTTTTTCTGTTCGTAATTATGGTCTCAACACATGGGGCGATCTCTTCAATTCCCGCCAGAAATTGGCTTTGATCACTTTTTCAGAGAAGGTTCGGCTCGCTTATGAGAAGATGATCGAGGAAGGGCATGACGGGGAATATGCCAAGGCAATTACATGTTATTTGGCTCTGACACTTGATAGAATGGCGATGAGCTACAATACATTGACACAGTGGCAGTCTGGATATGAAAAAATGGGTAACATGTTTTCCAGAGCGGCATTACCCATGGTGTGGGACTGTGCCGAACCAAATGCAGCAAGTGGAACCGTTAGAAGTTGGCAGAGTCTATTTTCTGACACTTTAGCTGTTATCAATGATATATCAAAGATTATACCATCACCTGTATCGAATTTATCGCAAGTTTCTGCTACGTCCCTTCCTTATTCAGACGAATACTTTGATGCTGTCTTCACTGACCCACCGTATTACGATAATGTGCCTTATTCTTACCTCTCTGATTTCTTCTATGTCTGGCTAAAAAGAACCGTTGGCGATCTCTACCCCGATCTATTTTCCACACCATTAACGCCAAAAAAGAATGAGATCGTCGCCTATTCCAATGGGCCAGGTGGGTTTGAGGAAGGCAAGAAATTCTTTGAGGACAATCTCAAAAAGTCCTTTAAAGAAATCCATCGTGTACTTAAGCCAGACGGTGTAGCTACCATCGTCTATGCTCACAAATCCACTGCAGGCTGGGAGACCCTCATCAACTCACTACTGGATTCCGGCTTGATTATGACTGGAGCTTGGCCACTTACTACTGAACGACAAACAAGGCTCCGAGCAAAAGATTCTGCCGCTCTCGCCTCTTCCATCTACATCGTCGCCCGTAAGATGAAGCGCCAACCAACTGGATTTTATAACGAGGTAAAAGAAGAACTAAAGAAGCATTTAAACAAAAAATTGAACCGCCTATGGCAGGAAGGTTTGAGTGGGGCAGACTTCTTCATATCTGCGATAGGTTCTGCGATCGAGATATTTGGAAAATATGAAAAAGTAATGGACTATCAGGGAAATATAATCCGTGCAGATAGATTACTTACAGACGTTCGTATCATCACAACCGATTACGCGGTCAGTCAAATACTGCACGACTCATCTAATCTCCAAATCTCCGATCTAACCCGATTCTATCTTCTATTTAGATGGAACTATGGAGAAGCTAAATTGCAGTTCGATGAGGCAAGAAAGCTTGCACAGAGCTGTAATATAGATCTATCAGAAGAATGGAACAAGGGTTTCATCAAAAAAGATAAAAATTTTATAAGCGTGCTCGGTCCACAGAAGAGAAGGTTAGAAGATCTCAAAGGATCATCCGAACTCATAAACGTTCTCCATAAATCTTTACTTCTCTGGGAAAAAAATAAACGTGATGAGATGTTAGAATTACTATCTAACTATGGTAAAGATGAATCTCTATTTAGCGTTGCACAGGCGATATCTGAAACACTGCCAAATGAAAGTAAGGAGAAGAAACTCTTAGACGGCTTTTTAGTCGGTAGAGAGAGGTTAAGAGACGAGATAAGAAAAGAATCTGAACAGAGAAGGTTGTTCTAAATAAAAAAAGGTGAAGATGAAAAGTTTGAGAGATATAATGGAGATACTGGCAGATCATAGAGAAGAATTACAGAGAATATATAAAGTCAAAGAGATTGGAATTTTTGGTTCATACACAAGAGGCGAGCAGAAGAGAACGAGTGATATTGACATTCTTGTAGAATTCGAAAACGAGGGGTCCATCGGTGGCTTTGAGTTTATAGGCTCAATGAACGATTTAGAAGATCATCTAAGAAAAATACTTGGTATAAAACCTCATCTTGCATCAAAAAGACATGCTATGAATTCAGATAAATGGAAATATATAAAAAATGAGGTTGTTTATATTTTTGAAGAAGAGATGAAAGAAAAAATTAAATCCCAAATCTTAATGGTTCTTGGTGAAATGGGTATATCGGTAGAAAAGATAATACTTTTTGGCTCAAGGGCAAGGGGTGACTTTAGCAGATTCAGTGATTATGATATCCTTCTGATAGTTAACAGAACATTCACCACTAAAGAAAAGATGGTAATCTCTGAAAGAGTGAGGGATAGCATGGTTAAATTACACATTCCAACAGACATAATCATAAAATCAGAAGAAGAGATTGCCTACTATCGGGATAAAATAGGTAGTATTGTAAGGGAAGCACTAAAAGAAGGGGTAAGTATATGATGGATGACTATATTAAACGATGGCTCATAAAAGCGATGGAAGATTTCAATGTTGCACGTCATGAGCTAAATTTATCTGATGATGAAATTGCTACAGGCGCAGTTTGCTTCCACTGCCAGCAATTTGTTGAAAAACTTTTGAAAATGTATTTGATATATAAAAAGATAGATTTTGGCAAAACTCACGATTTAAAATTTTTGGCGGATCTTTGTTCGCAGCAAGATTCGGATTTTAAAAGATTGAATGTTGGGAATCTGACATCTTATGCAGTAGAGGTGAGATATCCTGATGAGTTTTTTATACCAACGGTCAGTGAAGCAAGAGAATGCTTTAAAATCGCATCTATTGCCAGAGATTTTATTTTTGACAAATTAGAGATAAAAGAAGGGTTAGAGATAAAAGAAGGGTTAGAAAAAAAGAGAAGAGAGAAGAGAGGATGAGATGATATGAAAAGATTTCATGCGATAGCAATACCACACCGAGACATCCTTGAGGGCAGGCTCGAGATGAACATCTTTGCCGCCGACCTCTGGGAGGTTACAAAGAAGAGAGGACCCGCTGAATACAGAGATTCTGATACATTTTTTAGAAAGACGTACATGACAGAAGGTCTCAAAAACATTCTCTCTATGGTGAATCGGCGTTTATCTGGCAAAGGTGGCGATCCTGTCGTGCAGTTACAGACACCGTTTGGTGGCGGTAAGACGCACGCATTGATCGCGATGTATCATAAATCGGCGGAATGGAACGCAAAAGTTGTTGTAATCGTTGGAGAAAAATTAAAGACAGGTAATACGGCAGATGACTTTGAAACACTATGGGGAACGATAGAAGAGCAGTTAACAGGAAAAATAACGTTTTCTTCTCACGTTCCGCCAGGAGGAGAGCAGATAAGGGATCTTCTAAAGAATAATACGCCTCTTCTCATCTTAATGGATGAACTTATCCCTTACTTAAACGTTGCCGACGCCGTCAAAGTTGGAAATGTTAGCCTAACAAACCTATCCCTAACATTCTTGCAGGTACTCACGAACGTGGTAAGCACGATGGATAACGTCTCGTTCGTATTCACGACGACACCGAGCAATCCATATAATAGAACAGAGAGAGGGGAAGAGATCGTATCCCAGCTGCAGAACATAACAGCGAGGAGAGAGATCATAAAGACACCCATCGAGGACGAAGAGATCACGAATGTGATAAGAATGAGGCTCTTTAGCAGTATCGATGAAGAAGAGGCGAAGGAGGTGGTCGATGAATTCATGGACTATGCCGAATCTGAAGGAATACTGCCGGCAGAGACCTTGCCAAACGAGTACAGAACGCGTTTTCTAAACTCCTACCCCTTCATGCCTGAGGTAATTGACGTTCTATACCGCAGATGGGGAAGCTTTCCGACATTTCAACGGACAAGAGGTGTTCTACGACTCCTCTCCCTAATCATATATTCATTGAAAGAGTCGGATAAATCTTACATAAGCCTGGCAGATTTTAGTCTTGGCGTCCAGGACATAAGACAGGAGCTCCTAAGGCACATCGGTCAGGAGTACAATAGTGTTATAGCCCAGGATATAACCGGCAGTAATTCGGGTTCCAAAAAGGTAGATCTGTCGCTTGGAAGCACCTATCAATGGGTAAGGCTTGGAACGAGATCTGCAACGACGATATTCATGTACTCATTCTCAGGCGGTACCGAGAAGGGCACAACAATAAGAGAGATAAAGAGATCCGCTACGACGACAGACAATCCCTCAAGTGTGGTATCGGAGGCGGTTGAAGAGATGAAGAACAAACTTTTCTACATGCAGAATATCGGTGAAAAATACTTCTTCACGAATCAACCGAACCTGAACCGAATCCTCCTAAATTACATGGACAATGTCAAGGAGAATGAACTTACAGAGATGGAAGAAGATCTTTTAAAGAATAATATAAGAGGAGGAATACTGAAAGTTTATCTTTGGGAAGAAGACCCGGCAGACATTACAGATTCAGATGAACTTAAACTTGTGATCTTAAAGAAAAAGAATGAAGAGATCATAAAAAATATTTTGGAGAAGAAAGGGCAGACACCAAGAGTCTATAGAAACACCATATTCTTCCTATATCCATCCGAATCTGAAAGAGCCGGTTTTGCCGGCTTGATGAAACGTAAAATTGCATACGATCTTATCAAAAAGGATGAGACGCTCCATATAGACGAAAAACAGAAGAAAGAGGTCTCTGCCGAACTAAAAAAAGTAGAATCTGATCTGAAGACGGATATTCAAAGGTTATACCGTACGATCGCAATTCCAGATAGAGAAGGGGTCAAGGAGATCTCTCTTGGCGTTCCAACATACGGTGATAAGAG
>CABGHG010000128.1 GCA_902158735.1 Candidatus Methanolliviera sp. GoM_oil | reverse complement strand
CTTCACATCTTCCGTTATATCAACAAATTCCATCTTATGATCTGTTTTTATCTCAACGGTCTTCATTTAGATCATTCCTCAAAAATTCTCTTGCCAACATCTCCAAATCATCTGTCTCAATGGGATTTGGAATACCAACATCCTTTCTTTTTCAATTCTCACTTTCCCACACATTGCCATCTGTCTTATTTCTCAACTTTTAGCTACATTAATAATGTGCCTTTATTGTATTAGTAATACCTATCGTTTTATTCCTAACCTCGCTTAAGTCATTATCATTTGGTATTCCGGTGATATCTCCAAGCCTTCTAAGATCATTCATCTTCTCCCACTGCTCTTTTTTACGTCCGAATTTTCCATCCATCTTCTCTGCTCTAAAACTACCAACTACAGTAATGGGTTCTATGAACTACCCCAAGATAAAGTCCTCAAAAATCCTTTGGATTTTTGGAATACGCAAATCTTTGATTTGAGAAGTCTTCAGGCTTAAATTCGGACGCTGTCCTACATTTAAATTTTTTAACCCCTCATTTAGAATGTTAATCGCAAGCGTTTTTGTCTCTATCCATCACTAACCCATAAAATGGACATCTATGAACTCTTTGGCTTAAAGAAATCTTTGCGATCCTGCCACAATTTGAACATTCCTGACTTGTATTCTTTGGATTAACAAATTCAACTCTTCTGCTATATTCTTCCGCTTTGTAAAATACGAAATTTGTTAATTGTGACCACGAGGCATGTGAAAATCGAAGATTTACAACTACATGGGGTTCCCATTGTTTATAAAAAATAAAAAATAAAAAATTTAAAAACTAAAAAGGATTATTTCAAGCCCAATAAAGCTTAATACATTCCTCCCATTCCGCCTGGAGGCATTCCTCCCATTCCGCCTGGAGGCATTCCGCCTTCTCCTCCTCCCTTTGACGCTATAATGTCATCTATCCTTAATATCATATTGGCGACCTCGGAAGCGGCGCTTATCGCCTGAGTTTTAACCCTCATCGGCTCTATGACACCTTCTTCGAGCATATCTTTCGCCTTTCCGGTATAGATATCGAGTCCGTAGCTCTTGTTCCCTTTTTCATGTGCTGATCTCATCTCCACGAGTGCGTCAATTGGATCTATGCCGGCATTTTCCGCCAACGTTCTCGGTGTTACCTCAAGTGCCTTTGCAAACGATTCTATCGCCAACTGTTCTCTTCCTCCAACGGTTGAAGCGTATTCCCTCAATCTCAACGAGAGTTCCGTCTCCGGTGCACCCCCTCCGGGCAAGAATTTTCCGTCCTCTAGTACAGTACCGACGACCCTCAAACTATCATGTACTCCCCTCTCGAGCTCATCTACCACGTGATCAGTTCCGCCCCTCAAAAGAATCGAGACAGACTTTGGGTTCTTACATTTCTCGACAAATATGAGATCGCTCCCAGAAACTTTTCTCTCCTCGACCAATCCTGCATCTCCGAGATCCTTCTCACTCAGGTCTTTTATCTTTGTGACCGTTTTGGCGCCGGTGGCTTTTGAGAGCTTCTCCATATCGCTCTTCTTCACCCTTCTTACAGCAAAGACTCCTTCCTTCGCCAGATAGTGCTGGGCAAGATCATCAATACCCTTCTGGCAGAAGAGGACATTGACCCCTGCTGAGGTTATCTTATTCACCATATCCTTAAGCATCTTATCTTCTTCGTTTAGGAATGCCTGCATCTGTTCTGGAGATTTTATCTGTATTTCTGCACTAAGTTCGGTCTTTTCAACCTCCATTGCATCATTTAAAAGGGCTATCTTTGCGTTCTCTATCTTCTTTGGCATCCTGGAATGAACTCTCTCTTTATCTATAATCACCCCTCCTATAAGTTCTGAATCGTCCACCTTACCGCCGACCTTTTTGATCACACTTATCTTATCTGTATCGCAACGTAATTTGCCGTCTGATTCCTCCGCTACTGATATGGTTGCATCGACACATAATCCTGCCATCTTTTCTTTATCCTCTTCGCCCCTTCCCGCCATTGCGGTTATCGCTATCTTCTTCAGCAAGTCTCTGTCATCCACGGAGATGTCTTTAGCCAAATCTTTTAAAAGTTCCCTACCCTTCTCCGCCGCCATCTTGTAACCTTTTGCGATGACGGTCGGATGTATATTCTGCTCTATAAGGTCTTCAGCACCTTTCAGAATCTCTCCTGCAAAGACAACGGCAGTCGTCGTGCCGTCTCCAACCTCGTCATCCTGAGTCTTCGCGACCTCGACCATCATCTTCGCCGCGGGATGCTCTATATCCATCTCCTTCAATATCGTCACGCCGTCGTTCGTTATCGTCACGTCTCCCATAGAATCGACGATCATCTTATCCATTCCTTTTGGACCAAGGGTCGTCCTGACAGATTCTGCAACGGCCTTGGCGGCAGCTATATTTCCGGACTGCGCTTCTCTTCCCTTTCTCCTCTCGGTTCCCTCTTTCAGAATTAAAATTGGTGTTCCACCTAATTGAGCCATCTTATCATTCCTCCAATTTTGGCTAAAAGTAGGTTAGTGGTTCTATATAAAAGTTTCGTTTATTTAGGGATCTTCATTATTTGAATGCCCGTATCATGACTCTTTTTTATCCAAAATCAGTTCCATAAACTCCGATGTCTCCTTTACACCCACCACCTCCTCTTTATCAACAAGTACCGTATTTTCTATCTTCTTTGTGGATGGTTTTTCATCTAAGATGAAGACCGACTGGGTCTCCGTTACAGAGGAGATGCTGCCTGTCAACTTTGCCCGTCTCAACGCCGTCTTGTTCAAATGGCATATACCGGTCAAAATTAATTCATCTTTAATTTTGGAGAGGGCATTGAACGGGGCATAATTTATCGGAAATACGTCGATCCCAACATTTTTTAACAGATCTATGACCGCCTGCTCTAACAAAGACAATTTTTCGCCTCTCTCTTTCGTATCTTCGGCATCTGCCCCCTTCTCCTTCAACGAGAATATATCTATGCCCAATGCAAGTGGAATACTTAAAATATTCTCCATCTTCACCGCTAGATTGAGCGTGGCGTTCATCCCGTCCTCGTATTTGCTGATCGTTCTCCTCGAAACGCTCAACTCAGACGCTAAATCTCCAATACTTAAATTTAAATTCTTTCTGGCAGCTCTCAGTCTATCCTCATCTATCTTTACATAAAGCCCGCCTGCTTCTGCATAAGCAAGTGGAGGGACGTTTTCTATAAAGCAATCGTAGAGCGTATCCACATTTATGGAGGGGATACCACACCTAAAATAGACCACACCCCTTTTAAGGGATTTACTACCACTTTTTTTTCCGATCATCAGGGGAGAGGCGGAGAGATAGTGACTAAGCCTTATCATCTCGATGGTACTATCTCTCCTTATACCATCCAGGTTTATCAGGATCTTTAAGAGTAGCAGCCGCTCATCCCTTCTGGCGGCAAGATCGAAACAGCCTGGCCTGATGGTACATCTCTCCGAGACAAAAAAACCGGCATCCATCAAGATATCTATTACGTCCCTTATCACTCCTTCCCTTTCACCAGACGCCATCTTTAGACTTCCACTTTTTTTGACAAAAGCATTATATAAAGGATAATATATAAGCGTTAGGTTTTTGGGTATGAGATGTTTATAGGGATCGACGATACAGATTCGACAGAAGGTATGTGTACCACCTATTTGGCACCAATCTTATATGAAGAGCTGAGAGAATGTGGGGGAATTCTGGTAGAACTCCCCTATTTAGTTAGATTAAATCCTAACATCCCATATAAGACGAGAGGGAACGCTGCTATATGCCTAAAAGTATCTCTGTCTCCGGAGAACGGTGGAAAGGAAAGAGTTGAAGAGAGGGTTATGAGATGTGTCGAAAGTTTGGCAGTTTTCTCTGACCCGAGAACAAATCCAGGAATCGTTTTTGTGGATGAACCTGACGAGGATGCGGTTGAAGATTTGAAGAATTTCTCCAAAGCCGCGTTACATAGGATAGTGGAGATCGATGAAGCGAGGAACCTGATAAAAGAACATAACTTCGATGCTCGCGAGTACAAGAATGGCAGGGGAATAATCGGTGCGTTATCTGCCATTGGAATAGCTTTGGATCTGAAAGAAAAAGATCATACCTACGAGCTCATAGCGTATAGAAGGAGAGAAAACATTGGAAAGAAGCGACGCATCGATGAAGGATCCGTCTTTTATGCCGATAGGATCACATATCCAAAGACGTGGGATACGGTAGATCTAACAAACGGAAGGATCGTTTTAGCTCCCTCTGGAAAGGATCCTGTTCTCTATGGGATAAGAGGAGATGATATAGATGAGATCTTTAAGGCGTCAAATCTTATAGAGAGCGAGCCAATTTGGGGAAAAACCCTTTTTATGACGAATCAGGGAACAGATGGACATCTAACGAGGGTATCTATCAAAGAGATGGAGGAGTACGGTTCTTATATCGTGAAAGGAACCGTCTCAAAAGTTCCTGTGGCTATGGAGGGTGGCCATCTCTTCTTCGAAATTTCAGATGATTCCAAGAGCGTAAGATGTTCCGCATTTGAACCGACGAAGCAGTTCAGGAATATCATAAGAAAATTAAAGATCGGAGACGAAGTAGATGTCTATGGAGGATTTAAGAAAGATACGATGAATTTAGAGAAGATAAATATAAAAAAATTGAATGATCTGGTAAGTAGAAATCCTATATGCCCAATATGTGGTAAAAGGATGAAGTCAGCCGGAAGAGATCAGGGATTCAGATGTAAAAGGTGTAAAACAGAGATTAAAGAGAGAGAGATAGATAAAGTTGATAGAGGACTAAAAGAAGGGTTGTATGAAGTTCCTCCATCTGCAAGAAGACATATCTCAAAACCACTCATACGGATGAATGAGGAGAAAAGACATCCGAGCAGGTGAAAAGTTTTATACTGCCTCTTTTTATACCTTCATTAGGCATTTGAATCCTCTTTGGAGGGAGATTAAAATTAAAAGGTTTATGCTTTGTAATGAGGCGATTGCGAGAGGATCTCTTGAGGCGGGTCTAGATTTTGCCACCGGTTATCCTGGCACGCCCTCGTCAGAGGTCATCGATACGTTGAGCACATACCATGATAGGAATTTTTACGTGGAGTGGTCTGTGAATGAGAAGGTGGCACTCGAAAATGCGATAGGTGCCTCGTGGTGCGGTTTG
>CABGHG010000127.1 GCA_902158735.1 Candidatus Methanolliviera sp. GoM_oil | reverse complement strand
AATACCATAAAAGATGCTAATCTCTCCTGGAAAAAAAGTAAGGCGGGATGCGTGCGATGCAGGGCTTGTTCGGCGTTGGATGTCTTTGAGGAATAACGAGCTTTCATCCGCAAGAGTTGTTTCGATATGCCCAAGCGGAGATAACTATGGTAGAGATCGTCCAAACCTCCTATAAAGATAAAAGATCCTCTCCAGAGCAGAAAGGTTCGTCATTATAGCGATGATCAAGATTCCATAGAATAACGCACGCGGAAGAAGGATATTTAAAACGGATGCCACCAAGATTACCATTATCGTCTCAGGCCTCCCAAATATTCCGACCCCCTCTAATGGATCTATTATCTTCCCTCTTTTCCGCTTTTCAAAGCCTATCTCGGCGTAGGCGACGGGCTTTATGAAAGTATTCATCATCGAGCCAAATAAAGCGAAGAGGGCAATTGCGGGAGAGACGAAACCTCCCAGGCTTATGCCGATTATAACCGAGCAATCCACGTATTTATCTGCGATCCAGTCGATCGCCGCGCCGAACTTTGTCTCCTTGCCTATCATCCTTGCGAGGCTTCCATCGACCAGATCTAATATCGAAGAGAGAAGGAGAAAGATGGGAGCAAGATGGATCTCTTTTTTATAGTATAAGCACGCAGATATAAACGCAAATAGTAGGGATAGAAGGGTGACCTGGTTGGGCGTTAAATTAAGCCTATCGAAAGGTTTGGCAATAATATCAACGTAAGATGATACTCTGTTCCTATGTTTGGTTATATTCAATCCCAAAACCTCGATCTTTAAGAATAAGAAAAATATTACTCAATATAAATAGGTGGTTCTGTTGAAGAGACCTTTCACATTTATACTTTCGGAGATGACGCTCGATGGCAGACTTACATCCAAAAGAGGAGAGTCAAGCAAGCTGATCATGGAATATATGGATGAAGCATCAAAAAAATTTCTTCATGAGCAGAGGGCATCATCCGATGCGATAATGGTTGGTTGTAATACGATAAAGATCGACGATTCCAGTCTAACAGTCAGATATGCAGAGGGAAAAAATCCCCTGAGAGTAATCCCATGTAGCTTAGCTGATATTCTTCTCGATTCCAACGTTTTGGAAGGTGACGCACCGACGATCATCGCGACGTCCGAAAGAGCACCATGGGAAAATATAGATGCAATAAAAGAAAGGAACGTAGAGGTCATCGTCTGCGGGAGGGATAAGGTCGATCTAAAGCTTTTAATGGATAAACTCTTTAAAAGGGGCATAGAAAGACTTATGGTAGAGGGCGGACCAACTTTGTCGTGGAATCTCCTTAAAAATAGGCTCGTAGATGAGATTAAGATCATACATATACCATTCATTGTCGGCGGGAGAGATGCGCCTTCTTTGGTTGAGGGGGAAGGTATAAAAAGTCTGAACGAATCGATCTGGGTTAGGCTGAAAGAGACAAAAATGGTGGGAGAAGATCTGGTCACGGAATATGATGTCGTATATGAAAAAAGATAATGTGAAGAGGGGAGATTATCTATTTTGAATTTTGATCGATACTTTTATCTATTATAACCTGTCTATTGTGTGTAGGGGGGTATCAAATGGACAAAAAGACAGGAAGCGTCTTGCAGATATGTCTCGTTCTAATTATTTTGGTGGTAGCGGTTGCATCCGCGTATCATTATTTGAGTGCACGTCCCGTTCAGGAGGAGATTGTCCCTGAGAAAGAAGAGGTTCTTCAAGAAGTTATCCCGCTTGAAGAGAGACAGCTCCCAAAAGATTATTATGAAGTGGCATATAAGGAGGTAAAATATCACCCAGAGAAGCATGATATCAACTCTCTTTACACGGTTCTCATAAACACAGATAAGCTCCCAGGGTATAAAGAAGATTATTTTGACTGCAGTGAGATGTCGGCATATCTTGAGTGGTATCTGGAGGGTATGGGCTTTCATTCATATATTGCACATTCAGACGATCTGGATCATATGTGGGTGATGGTAGAACTCGATGATGGAGATATGGTGGCGATTGAACCTGCATTATTGGCAAAAGGGAAAAATTATAGTTCTCCTGGGATAATTGAACGCACAGATGGGAAATACAGAGCATTCTCATATAAGGTTGAGATGTACAAGAGATATATAGACAAGATTGGTAATGACACAAGTAGATGGCAGACAGCATCAATCAACGATATAGAAAAAGATCCATCGCAAACTTACGATTACAGATGGGTTTATGGTGAATCGCGCAGTTATCCAGTTCCATCGTATTGGGAGTTCGCAAAGAATAAGAAGATAACAATTAATGGAACTAATGGGGATGGTGATGCAGAAGAGAATAATGAGGAGAAGATTACAGAAGATAGATATTACGACTTATACAATAAATTCGATAATGAGCTATTCGATACGCCGGCTGATGCGATAGAGAAAGGCCTCTCCATTTCCGAATTCGACTGGTGGCACGTACTTCCATGGGGAAGTAAAGAGCCGTTCATAAGCTGGTAATATCCAACAAATTAACGCGAGTTTCTCTCTTCCACCTCTATCCACTTCTCCTTACGTTTTTCACCGGAGATTATTCTCACCTTGGCGTTAAAGTATTTAGATAATAACTTCACTACAGCCTTATTTGCCTTACCTTTAATTGGAGGCTCTTTCGTTTTCACAATCAAAGGATCTCCCTCGATCACCTCGTCTTTACGCGCGTTTGCAATAACTTTTATCTTAATTCTCATATTCTCGTATCATCAAGTAAAAGTCTCTCGTTTTTTCTCTCTTCATCCGCCTATCTGCCCGATCAATTCGTTAGAAACCTTATATCTGGAGATTGCTTTGGGTATCTTTCAGTACTAAACAATATAATATCTAATAACCCTTTTCTCTATAGAATATATCAAAAATCTTAACACTATTATCGGGCATATATTCGCAATCCACACATTTATTTAAATCTTTATGACCAAATCTCCTACATTCCTCGCAAATTGCGAATTCTATCCGTAATTTTCTCATAAACTTCTTTTTTCTTTTTCCTCTAAGCGGCCCCTTAAGAAACGTAGTACCATAGAAAGGATCTTCAGAAAGTTGTTCATAAGTCTTCTCAATAGCCTCTTTTATATGTCTTCCTCCTCTCTCAAGTTTTTTACGGCTTTTTTCAGCTTTATCAGTTTCATACAGCTGATATCTCATAGGTCAGCTGTTGTGACTTTTCTTGAAGGAGTTATTCTGGCAGATTCCATTCCTTCTTTTAATGATTCGTACTCTTCTTTATTGAGGAGGAGATCGAGAGTTTCCAACCATTCGTCATCAATTTCAAAAACTCTATCGGCCTCAAGATCACTAAGTTTACTTAGAATGTGCTCACCTATTAGAAGATCTTTGATTTTTTTTCTTCCCAAAGGCTCAATTTCGTCAACCCGATCTATAAGAGCATTTAGCTCTATACTTCCATATTCTTCAGCTATTCCATCTATGTATTTCAAAATAATAGTATTTTCATCTAATAGACCTCTAATCTCATTTAGAAACTCTAAACCTCGATCTGTGAGTTCGATACCTCCTCGTTCTGTGATTAATTCATTTTGCATCAAACAATCTAAATCATCATAAATTTCCTGTGTGAAAGGCCCGTAGCGCCATTTATAAAACCAATAATTGAATCCCTTTACTCTATCCTCCGCCATTCTCTGCTCGGTAAGAAACGTCAGTTTCATCAGCTTAGTGACGCCCAGATTCCCCTCCTCTTTAGCCTTACCGATTAAATAGAGCAGCAGCACCTTATCCATTATTTTTTCTTGCAGATCACAGGCTATATGCACAGATGACCCTTCTTCCATTTTTTATCTCCCGTTGAAGGTATTTATATACTAATATTTAGAAGTTGTGATTTTATTCTCACCTTGGCGTTAAAGTATTTAGATAATAACTTCACTACGGCCTTATTTGCCTTACCTTTAATTGGAGGCTCTTTTGTTCTCACAATCAAAGGATCTCACTCATCACCTCGTCTTTACGCGCGTTTGTAATGACTTTGATCTTAATTCTCATATTGATGAAATTGATGAGGGAAAACATTTATATTTTAAGAATGCTTCGATTGGAAATCAGGTAAAAATGATGAAGAGAGGTATAAAAAGTATAAAAAATTTATTTAGAGAAGAAGAAGCAATGACATGTCTCGGTATGGTGGGGGGTATGGTATCATCGCAGGACTCCCGTGCTTTTGCTGTATGCCCATCACCACTGCCATCGGAGGACTCTACGGGCTTATGATAGACATGAGATATATCTCTGGGATTCTCGTGCGGTGTATGGACTACTTCATCGGTCCGATGTTCTACTAAAGGTGGGACAGTATTTTTATAAACGTATTGAAGATGATAAACTGGTCTATCTATAAGCGATGTTCATTGCAATTTCGGAAGCAAAGATCCTTCCGTGCCCCTCACATCTTCCCCAAGATATGATAACAATTCCATAAGAAAGCCTCCTGGCCTCCCTCCATCATATCCATTATAAATCCTGGCATCGTTCACCTCCCCAATTTTTATCTTTCAGTACCTCAAGGTCTTCTTTAATGATATTTAGTTCTATCGATCTTTGTACCTCCACGACCAACGAAAAAGATTTATATCGTGGCGGTATCTATCCAGAAGAGATCTTTTTGGCAAAATTAAAGGAGGAGATAAAATGATGGCAAAGATAAAAAGAATGTTCAGGGAGGAAGAAGCGATGACGATACTCGGTGTGTGCTTGGGTTGCCTGGCGGGACTTCCACTCTGCGGTTGCTGCCTCACCAGTTGCGTCGGAGGACTGATGGGATTGAGAATGGACATGAGATACATCCCGGCGATTTTGATGCGGTGCACGGACTACTTCATCAGTCCGATGTTCTATTAGATTTATTGGATAAGGATATTATAGATTTATGGGGAGTGAAGATAGATGAGAAGTATAAGAGCGATGTTGGAGGATGAGGAAGCAATGCCGATTATACTGCAGTGTTGTGGCTTTAATTATTACTTCGATCTCTGGGAGAGGTGCATAGACATATTGGATAGCAAATGATCATAGGTTCAAACGCGGAGCCGTTGCATGGGTGGAATATAATTCCCGATATGATTCTCCCGTGAACTTTTCTTTTTTAAATTCTTCTATTTTTATTAAAATTGTGGATCTCTATATTTCAGGTAAGAAGTCCGCCTCTTCGGGATGGGAG
>CABGHG010000126.1 GCA_902158735.1 Candidatus Methanolliviera sp. GoM_oil | reverse complement strand
GCCATAGAAGCAATCGTGAGTGGAGAGAAGGGAAAGATGGAGATGATCAGAGAATACAACAGAAGAAGAAGGATGGTGGTCAAGAGGCTGAACGAGATGGAACTAAACATTTTTGAGCCGAACGGGGCTTTTTATGCCTTTCCATCAATAAAAGAATATTCGGGATCAGAAGAGTTCTCAGAACGATTACTGCGGGAGAAGAGAGTTGCAGTAGTTCCTGGGAATGCCTTTGGGGAATGCGGGGAGGGATTTGTAAGAATATCGTATGCTGCCTCGAGGGAGACTATAGTAGAAGCTATGGATAGGATTGGGGCGTTTTTGGAGAGTCTGAAAAGATGAGCATGGAATACAATTCGGATAGCATTTTAGTTTTGGACGGGATAGAAGCTGTAAGAAAAAGGCCTGGGATGTATATAGGGGACGTCTCCTATAAAGGTCTGCACCAGCTCTTCTTTGAGGTTGTAGAGAATAGTATAGATGAAGTTCTGGCGGGTTACTGCCAAAATATTTGGATAACTCTAAAAGAAGATTCTGTAACGATAAAAGACGATGGAAGAGGGATTCCCGTTAATAGGAAAGAGGAATTCGGACAATCTGCACTGGAGGTTGTGATGACGAGACTCCACGCCGGCGGAAAGTTCAACGATAATGTATATGCGATTGCAGGCGGTCTCCACGGGGTAGGTCTTTCCTGCGTCAATGCCCTTTCTGAATGGCTCTTGGCTAAGATAAAGAGGAATAATAAGATATACGAGATGAAATTTGAGTTTGGAAGATCGGTAACTCCTCTAAAAGAGTTGGGAGAGACGGATGAGTCTGGAACAGAGATAAGTTTCAAACCTGACTCCTCTATTATGGAAGAGACAAAATTTGATCCGTCTTATATGAAGAGAAGGCTCAGACAGCTTGCATTTCTAAATAATGGTGTTAAAATTTATTTTAATGAGATAAACGGAAAAGAAGAGGTATTTCGCTATACGGATGGTTTAACGGCTTATTTATCATACCTGAACGAGAATAAAAAGCCCCTCCATGATCCTATCTCGATAAAGAAGGAAGAGGTGCTTGAGGGACAAAGATTTGCGATTAGTGTTGAGATCGGGATACAATATACAGATTCATATGCGGAGACGTTATATTCTTTTGCGAATAATGTTTATACGTCTGAAGGGGGGACACATCTAACAGGATTCAGATACGGGCTGACGAGAGCTGTAAACTACTATGCAAAGACGAAGAAGGATAATAAGTACACCTTCTCCGGTGAAGACGTACGGGAGGGTGGAACAGCAATCGTAAATGTCAGGCTCCCAAATCCGGTATTTGAGGGGCAGACGAAGAACAAATTGATGAATTCTGATGTGAAGAATATCGTTGAGCAGACAACTTATGAGGGAATGGAAAGGTTCTTGGAAGAGAACCCGCAGGTGGCGGATAGGATAATCAGAAAGGTAGAGAGTGCAAGAAAGGCGAGAGATGCGGCCCAGAAGAGTAGAGAGCTTGTGAGAAAAAAAAATACGTTTGGGAGTGTTCTTCCGGGTAAGCTTGCAGACTGCAGTGGAAGGGGCGTAAAGAGAGAAGAACGAGAGATCTTCATAGTGGAAGGAGATTCCGCCGGAGGAAGTGCAAAGCAGGCGAGAGATAGAAATTTTCAGGCGATACTGCCACTTAGAGGAAAGATAATCAACGTGGAGAAGAACAGGATAGATAAAATTCTAAAGAACGAGGAGATACAATCCCTCATATCGGCATCGGGCTGCGGTATCGGAGAAGATCTCGATATGAGTAAGTTGAGATATGGAAAGATAATAATAACCACGGATGCCGATGTGGACGGCGCCCATATAAGGACCCTCCTCTTAACCTTCTTCTTTCGATATATGTCTCCCTTGATCGAGGGAGGGAAGATCTATTCTGCCATGCCTCCTCTGTATAAGATATCAAAGGGAAAGAAGGAGCATTATGCCTATACGGATGAGGAGCTAAGGAGAGTAGTAGATGAGTGGGGAGGAAATGTCAGCGTGCAGCGGTACAAGGGTCTTGGAGAGATGAATCCAGAACAGCTTTGGGATACCACGATGGACCCAAAATCGAGAACGCTCATAAGAATAACGATGGAAGATGCGGAAGAAGCCGATAGGGTATTTACGATGCTCATGGGTGAGAATGTAGGTCCCAGAAGGAATTTCATACAGGAGAACGCGGATAAGGTTAATCTGGACGTTTGAAAATGTTCCATTTTCAAGCTCGCAAATCTTGATTTGCAAACGTTTGAAGAAGACCATTGAAAGGTAGATGATAACGAAAAATAAAAGATCAGAAAACTATTTCTATTAATCTTCCCCTCCTAAATAATTGTAATGGTGGAAGTATTGGATGAAGAGTTCTGGGTCGGATTTCTCCAACAATACTATGAGAATGAGATACTAGAACTAATAAATAATTACAGCAAAGAGAATCATAGCCTATATATCAATTATGGAAATCTGATCCTCAAAAATCCAGAGATGGCAGATAGGCTCATAGAAGAGCCTTCATGCGTTTTAGATGGGGTAAAAAAAGCTTTAATTGAGTATGTAGAAAATATCAAGGAGACGACCGGTTTAACGGATGAAGAGATAGAGAGGTTAAATGTCCGGTTTATAGGTCTTACAAAGAGAATAGGAATAAGAAATCTGAGAAGTGAAGACATATCAAAGTTCATCTCGATCGAAGGCACGATAAAAAAAGCCACAGAGGTAAGGCCAAAGATCGTTGAAGCGGTCTTCAAATGCAAACTTTGTGGCTGGACATCCGAGCCGATACATCAGAGCGGGAAAAAATTTGTGGAGAGATATTACTGTGAAAATTGTGGAAAAAAGACACCGTTCATTCTTCTTCACGAGGAATCAAAATTCGTGGATGCCCAAAAGATCAGGATAGAAGAGTATCCGGAGGGATTAAGAGGAGGAGAACAGCCTCAGACGATAGATATAGATGTAGAAGACGATTTAGCCGGAAAGGTCATACCTGGAGAGCGAGTCATCGTCAACGGAATCCTCAGATCCTATCAGAAAGAAGTGTATGGGACGAAGAGTCCTTTCTTTGACATCTTCTTGGATTGTAACTCTATAGAAATTCAAGAAAGAGAATTTGAGGATATAGAGATAAGCAAAGAGGAAGAGGAGGAGATTTTGGAGCTCTCGAATGACCCGGAGATATATGAAAAGATGATCCGATCGGTAGCACCAACCATCTACGGGTATGAAGAGATCAAAGAGGCATTGTTTCTACAGCTCTTCTCTGGCGTTGCCAAACATCTTCCAGACGGCTCCAGGATCAGGGGGGATGTTCACGTGCTCCTCGTCGGTGATCCGGGCGTCGCCAAGTCCCAGCTTCTGCGCTATATAATAAATTTGGCGCCGAGGGGTATTTATACGAGCGGAAAGAGTTCTACATCGGCCGGATTGACAGCCACCGCAGTAAAAGACGACTTTGGAGATGGAAGATGGACACTCGAGGCGGGCGCTCTGGTCCTGGCAGATAAGGGAATAGCCGCCGTCGATGAGATGGATAAGATGAAGAGTGACGAGAGAAGCTCTTTGCATGAGGCGATGGAACAACAGACGATAAGCGTTGCCAAAGCGGGAATAACGGCCACCTTGAGAGCCAGATGCGCCCTTTTGGGTGCGGCAAACCCAAAAATGGGGCGGTTTGATTCGTATGAGCCTATAGCAAGCCAGATAAACATGCCACCGACATTATTATCGAGATTTGATCTGATATTCATCATGGCAGATAAACCCAACGTTGAGAGAGACGATGCAATGGCAGAGCACATATTGAAAGCCCATTACGCCGGAGAACTCAAAGAGAACAGAGAGAACGTTCCTAATTCAACCATCGGCGAAGAGGAATTGAGAGAAAGCATGAAGATCATAGAGCCGGAGATACGACCGGATATGTTGAGGAAGTATATCGCGTACAGCAAAAGAAATCGCTTTCCAATCATGTCAAAAGGAGCATTTGAAAAGATGAAGAATTTTTATACCACCTTAAGAGGGGAGGGAGACGGCGAAGATCGTCCCGTTCCGATTACGGCGAGACAATTGGATGCATTGGTGAGATTGGGCGAGGCGAGTGCAAAGGTGAGACTTTCCAATGAGATAACGGAAGAAGACGTTTCTCGGGTTATCAGGATAGTGGAAGGTAGTTTAAGGCAGGTGGGAACCGATAGAGAGACGGGCAAACTCGACGTTGATATAGTGATGGTTGGGATACCAAAGAGCCAACGGGATAGAATATGGATGTTGAAGGATATAATAAGAGAGCTTGCGAACATTCCCGGAAACAATGGCATTGCTCTAGAATCCGATGTTTTAGATATGGCAGAAGAAAGAGGTATGGAGAGAGAGAAGGTCGAGAGGGATATATCCATGTTGACGAGGAGTGGCGAGATAACAGAGGTATACACCGGTCAGTTAAAATTAGTCTCTCAAAAATAGACCAAAGAATGTTTTAAAATTAGGAGTAATGTAATTATTTGTTTTGTACGCCAAACGCCGATTAGAAAAGTTTTATATAAAATAGATCATACGATCAAATATGGTCAAAGCTATACCTCATAAACATTGTTACGTCTGCGGAAAAGTTGTAGAACCAGATGAGACTTTTTGCTCCGAAGAATGCAGGCAGAAATACGAATCTTCGAGAAGAAAACAATGGATACCGTTTGCGATATTCATGGCGTTAATGGTGATACTACTAATCTACTTTTCTTTCGCCCCTCGGTGAGCTTAAGAGAAGACGATTAGGATGTGACCCAAGTATTTATATCATCGATTAAAATCTGGTATTATGTCTCAGGTCTATCTCTACAACTTTGAGGGTAGAAAGAGTTTCATCGCGGAAGAGGCGATGGAGAAGTTATACGAAAACCTAAATTTACAGATTGATGAAGGAGAGATTGTAGGAATAAAGGTTCATGCGGGAGAGTATGGAAATAGAACTTTTTTAAGACCCCAAAACGTTAAGCCGATCGTTGATATAGTTAAAAACCGAGGGGAAACGCCCGTTGTGTAATCAACAGTTGATTGATAACGGAAACATTTGAATACTATTGGGTATTCTTATATAGTGATGTTTAAAAAATACTAATATATTCCAAACGAATTGAAAAGGAGTTGAAAGAAGATGCAGATAACAGTTAAATCGGAATTGATACTTACAGAAGAAGACAAAGGTAAACTGGATAATTTAATGAGAGTTTACTCTTCTGCTCATAGATTTGCTTATAATAGAATTATGGACGACAATTTA
>CABGHG010000125.1 GCA_902158735.1 Candidatus Methanolliviera sp. GoM_oil | reverse complement strand
GGGTCGTGCAGGGGCATGAGGCATTAATCTATGCCACTTCCGGATACCCTGCCAAGGACTATGGCTATGCGTATTTCAAAGGAACAATAAATCCTGATGATTGGCCAAATGCGGTGTTTTATAGCACGTGGCTAACAGGAGATATGTTCGATACCGATACGCTGTGGTTCAATGACATCATGCTTTGTGAAGGCTGCACGAACTATGAGCAGGGCAATTATTTTGACTTCAAGATTATTGAGGTGAAGAATGCTTCTATTGACTATTTAAACACAACTAATAACTATGCAAAGTACTGGCGTGATGGCGATAGCTATGTTCACTGGTTAAATCTGGTGTTAGTACTCAGCCGGGAATCGAAACCCGACCTTATGGTTGAGAAGATAGAAGAACCGTTCTTACCTTATTATAACTACAATACACTTGCCGTTGTCGCCAACCACACTTATAATCTCAATGCTACGGTAAAGAACATAGGCAGCGGAACTGCCACTGAGTCGAATGTAACACTGCACGCAGACACTACTCTAATAGGCACACTACCGGTTCCCCGTCTTGATGCCGGAGCAAGCAAAGAAGTGCAGTTCACATGGACTCCCACGGATTCAGGAACTTACACACTTGAAGTGACTGCGGATGCCTTTAACCAGGTAAACGAAACCGATGAGGCGAACAATATCCTGTCTAAGAATATAGAAGTGCTTGCGGAAGGGCAGGTAGACCTCGTTATCTCGCCGACTGATATAAAATTCCTACCTGCTTTTGCATTGCATACCGCAAATAATAGGACAACCATTCAGGTAAATGTAATGAACAATGGAACCAGAGATGCAAGTAACTTTGACGTTAGCCTTTTCGTTAATGGCGTGCATGAGAATAACACAGTAATCTCCGTAGGTGCAAAGGCGATTAAGGAGACATCGTTTGAGTATGATGCAGCCAAAGGAGGACCTTATGATGTAAAGGTGGTTCTTGATGCAGAGGGTGAGGTCAAAGAGTCTAATGAAACCAACAATGAAGCTGCCAAACCATTCACGGTAATAGAAGTAAGGCTAAGGGATACACATCATTATGGCGATACCTCAACATACAATGGAAAGGCATCAAACTTTACAGATGTAGAGATGTTTGACGTCGTTAAGCTAGTGCCTGGTAACACAACGCCGTGGGACGTTATTAACTCCGTGGCTTATGTCAAAAATCCATATATGGCGGCCGGAACAACATTCGTCTACGGAATTGATGGATTGGATCAGGACATGGCAGAAAAAATTTACTGGTATCTATACATGAACGGCAGATACGTGCCCAACAACATATTATGCGGTGAATATCCATTGACTGATGGAGAAACAATGCACTGGGACTTCCAGAAACAAATCTATGGCGCAACCGAGAGTTTTACACCACCTTGCACGGTGCAGAGCTATAATGACCTCTATCCCGAACCATTTACGCATGGCTACTGGGGCACCGAATGGAATACGACCATCGTTTATCCCGCGGAATCGTCGGAATACCTGGGCATAGCGAATAATATCAGTAACAAGCTTGTTTCAAGTGGCGTGCCAGACGAAAAGATAGACATAGATATAGATTCCAATGTGACATCATCGGAGAAGCGGAAAACAAACAATCTGATACTGCTCGGAAAGTACACGGAAAATGACATAATATCTGATCCTGCGTATGGAATTAACAGCTACCACGAATACTTTGGTATGGTTGTTTATTTTGATGCGGGAAAGATGATTGACGACTATGATGATGCAGAGTACGATTGTGGAGGCGTAGTTGAAACATTTGACAACCCATACGATAACGGCGAGCTCGGCATGTACTATTCCTGGAACGATCCCGGACCGGTGATATTCCTGGCTTCCGGCGTGACAGACAGCGATGCAAAAGCCGCAGCGGAACTGCTCATTAACAGAACAGAAGAGCTAGACATGTTCTGGAGGATAGTGAAATAGTTCACTGTATATTTCTATGCCACCGTCTCCCCCACAAGCACCCGACATAAAAGAGAACACCAGCCACTGCTATCATTGCAAGCCGCATCAAAAGCGCAAGTATCGAGAACTTCACTTTCCCTCCTCCGCCCTGCTCTTCACTTCGCGCTACCGTACCTTTCATCAACCGGCCGGTAATTGTCTTTCCACTTTTTCCACCCGTTACTGTTTTTCCACTTGTACCTACTATTGTGCCTGCACCCGGACCTCCTCCTGTTCCTTCGCCAGGACCTGAGCCTCTTCTCCATGCACTTGAAGATGAGCCTCCTTCTTCTGGTAGTAGCGGTAGCATATCCACGACTGCGACTAGCTGAGAGACATTGTTATTGTTCTCGTTCAATTCGCGTACATCATTATCGCAATCCACGGATATGTTCAATCTCGCAAGTTGTCCAACCACGTACGGTGTCCACGGCAAAGTCCACTCCCCTCTGCTTTCTCCTGGTATCCCCCAAAACTGCTTCTTTTCTTTCAGTACACCATCTACATAGAAGCTGACATTGAATTTTCCCGCTTTACTCTTACCTTTGTTTTCTATCTCCACTGGTATAGGCAGTCCTACTACTACGCTCTTCTGTATGTAGGGTGCCACGAGTTCGGGTAGGTATTCCACCTTCAGGATTGCATGTTTCACTCCGAGATAATTCCCTCGGCTCTGTATCTCCGCAATGTTTGTGCCATCCTTTACATATACGTATTCCCATTCGTTTTCGGTGAATGCTATTGATCTTGGCACACGGTATGCCCAGTGGCCCGTAGTATCCCCCATCAAATTAGCTACCTCTTGCCGTCCAAAACGAAGTGAATCTCCTTCCCCTCCTGCTTCCGGGAGTAGTTTTGTAGCATCATAAGAGACGTAAGGCGTCAATACAGTCAAAAGAGATGCATTTGCCACCTGTGCATCGCCCACATCCTCAAACACACATTTCCGCGTGCATTCTTCAAACTCGAATCCGGTAGGGAAATTCAGGTTCTTTGCCATTAGCACATCACTACCCTCACCAATCCAGTATGAAGTAAGCACGGAGTTACTATCTTTATATACGACAAGAAGCGCCATGCCATTAATACCAAATCTCATTTCTTCTTTCCTCGTGATGTGTGCTTCGGCACGCCACTTCTTTCCATCGCAAGCGGATGTCACATCGTAGCAAGATATCGCATAATTATAATTCTCCGCTGTCGCACCGGAAGTGTCCTCATATGTTGTTGGGCTCGTCTTTATTTCTTCTCCATTAAATGTTATCTTCACTTCCGGTAGGCATGCAATACGGAATCTCGGATGTTCTCGATCCGCTTTGTCTCCCCAAACATACAGATATAAGCGTGCAACCACTATTTCTGCTTTTTGCGGTATATCGATGCCAAATACATGAGGAGGATAATCGTAACTTTTATTCGTATTCGGGTCGGGACAAACATAGTGGCAATAAGGTTCATATATGATTCCACCATTGAGCGTGTCATGTTTATAAATGGTTAATGGATCGTTTTTAGCCCTGTATCCTGGCTCTCCTGCTTTCAGTTCATCGGAGCAACAAAAAACATTATTGTCTTCTCTTATTTCTGTGACATCATTATTCTCGTCAACCGTCACTTTCACGCGATAAAAACCTTCTTCCTGTGGCGTCCAGGAGAAGTCTATCTTGCTACTTATTCCCGGTTCAAGGCGAGTAATTTGTTCAGACATGGGAAAACCGTGAATCTGCTTATCGTATGTTGCATTATATGATTTGTTCACATACAGTTTAACGGGAAAATCCGCAGCAGCTATGCAGCCTGCATTTTTTACATTTACTCTTATTGTATGGCTTTCTCGAGCAATAAGTTTATCAGACCCAACTTCGTTCCCTTTTTTGTTCAAAAACGTTATTTCCGGGAACACAAACGTCAAATCCGGGCCCATCTCCTTCTTTTCATCGTTATTACCTTCGTCACTCTCCTTAACCCTATTCTCAGGGTCTACAAACACAGTCAAATTGTATATCTCATTCTCCGCAGTAAACGGTACTTGCACTGACCTTTTCGCCCCCGGATATATCTTGAATGGGTCATCTGGCTTATCCACACCATACTCGTATCTATCTAGCTCATAGCGCCCTTTATTCAAAATTAATGTGATTGGATGTGTAACGAAATCGCCTTCGGAATCCACTTCTATCCAGGAACTCCAGAAGCCTTTAGGTCTATCCTTTTTGTAGTCCACCCAGGAAGTCACATTGCCGATGCGAAGCGACCCGTTCTTATCTTCATCTGTATACAAATAATCGAAATGCACTCGCATTACTTTCGCATCCTTCTGCGAAATCGAAAAGAACCCATCGTTTTCTACCTTATATGGTGGATAATCCATATCTCCCGTGTACACATCACGAATGAACCGCACAGAGACATTTTCGACTGGTGCACTACCTATATTTTTAATTACTGCTTTTGGCTGTGCATCACATGTGATATTAGAGATCGTGAGGTCCGGAATTTCGGCATTGAGTTCTTTTACCAGTTCATTATTGCTTTCGTTCAGTTCCCAAAGCACGTTGTCCCTATCAACAACTACATAAATCTTATAACCTATGGAACCGTTTCCCGCACGCATGTGTGGCAGTATACCCGTTACGTTAGTCGTGTTGCCCGGTCCCAGAGATACCGCGGTATGATTAAGAATTATTTTATGTGCTATTTTATTTATATTGCAGCTCCATACCTTTCTTCCTCCATCTGCTTCTGTCGTCTCGCGGTCATTATAATTCACAGAGTTAAAAGGCAGCATCTCTATTTTAGTCGTATTCCCTTTTGTCCATACTTCCATATTTTCGCCATTAAAAGAATAGAAATATGCACTCGTATTCTTATACAAGTCATCCACTTTCATTCGTCTTCTTATTGAACCTTCATCCAACAGTATTTTTGCAAATTGAATGGCTGTCCAATTCGCTTCCGGATACGTAACTATTGTTGCATTGAAATCGTCCGTGGGATGCACCGTCTCGTAATCGTAATTCTCTTCTTTCAGCGCCCACAGATCAACCGAGAAATTCGCTGTCCTATTTCCGTTATTAACGATCTGTGCGGTAATATTAACCGGGCTATTCTTCGGCACTGGCGGCTGCGGATAAAAAGCTATATCTACAACTGCCGGGTCCTCATCGGGCATCAGGTAAAAGCTCTTATTTAAGTCGTTGTTTGATTCGTTCATCTCGGCCTCATTGTTTTCCGGGTCAATATTCATTTGTATTGCATAAGGTCCTGCATCTGTGGGGGTCCACACCACTGTGTAGTTCTGCGTTTCTTTTGCTTGCAACTCGACCCTCGAAATATTTGCTATTCTATTCGTCCACTGATAT